>NZ_JAUFQF010000003.1 GCF_030409635.1 Vibrio agarivorans
GTTGCTCTGGTAAGGTGTAGGTATGTGTACGATTGTTCATTATTCCATCATTTTCGGAGAATAGTATTCCCATTTCGTCTGACATTATTCACGTCCTTAACTGTGTCGGTGGCGTTTCAGGTAAATCAAGTTGTAACTCAGGCCTTCGACTCTTCCAAATTCAGATATTGAACCAGAAACGCTTTGATTTTAGCGTTATTTTCTCGCTCATCATTCCTGTCCTTTTCTGACCTTATCCGATTCTCTTTTTTTGTCAGCAAATCGAAGTAGTCTTCAATGTACTGCGAATTGTTCATTACTTTGACTTCTAGATCATAAACACCAGTAAGTATCGAAGATATGCCGAACCTACTCATATAGTGCTTCTGTTTGTACGTGAGCACAAAATCGCTGTGCTCAAGATCAATGTCTATGGTGTGACTATTGTACACGTAACTCGTATCATCAATTTGAGTGATGTGACCATCGACTCTTTCAGTTATCTGGTTTCTACCAATCATTTCACCCATACCACGGGCATTCATTGCAGCCTTGTCAGTTCTACTTACAACTATTAAACCCCAATTATCCCAATTCACTTCGTAATATGGCGATTCACCATCTAAGTAGATTGGGTTGGATAGATCATTTGGTCGTCTGCGCATCCTTTCATTTCCTATGTTTGAAAAAAGACTTAAGCCTCGGGTTGCTCCTGACTATCGATGAGTTCAATCATTGCTAGGGCAGCTTTAGTGAAGCTCTCAACGGTACGCTGCTGTTCTGGATTGAGATTATCATTTTCTAAATCCGAGTGTAGAAAATGGTCATTCAATTTAAAGCAGACCTCTTGCGCGGCAAGGCAAGCATTTTTGGTGACATCAAATTCATCTGATAGCAGCTCATCCAAATCTTTAACGGCAGTCCAAATCACATCATGACGACTGTGTAAGGAAGCTGCAATGAGGGCAGTCACGATAGCTGGATAGTTAACGAAGTGATTAGCATTTAGCGCAGCGTGAATGATGTCGTGTTTCATATCAATCGTCAGCTTACTGTTTTCGGGATTAAGCTGGGTCAGCAATTCATGCAGATGTTTTTTTGAGTATTGCCCATTGTCGGAAGACTCCTAGTTTTTGAAACTCACGGTATAGCGAAAATCCGTTGTACGGTCGGTAAACACAGCTTGACCGTAAGTTGGTTGCCAAATAACATCCACCTGCAAGGTTGCCCAAGGAAGATACTCTGCAATGGCTTCCAAATAACCTTGCGCCCTGACAATAGTTTTTGTCGCTATCTCATGGTCTTCGATTTCAAATAGCTTTAGCATTTTAATATTTCTCGTAGCTGGTTTTGCAAAAAAAGTCGATTACTTAACCCGATAGTTCTTCGCTTGTACCTCATCACTGTCACCTTGGGCGACAAGTGTTGGAGCAATAAATTTCGGTTTATGCTCAATATTATCACCAGAGCCATATCGCTGATTACGAATGAAGCCCCTACGGAAGTGAGCACTCATCTTGTAGCCCGTACCTGCAGCCGATTGACCTGCACCTTTGAAAATAGGGTTGTTGGTTTGGATGATAATCTCGTCCGAGATACCTCGTAGCTTCTTAGCGGCTTTTCTGCGATTCTTGGCAGTCTTCGACATCACTTGTTTGATACCCTCTTGAAGCTTGTTCGATTGCTGCTTACGAAAGTTTGCAAACGATAAGTAGGCGATGTAATTGATTGCATCTTTTACGAGTTTCACATTATGAGCGACATCAAGATTGGTCAGGTCAATGATCTTATTATCTAAACTGCCCATCTTAAAAGTTCCACTTTCGTCTGCTGTGACTTTTCCATCGTACCAAGCTAGCGTCCGTTGAATCATCTCATCAATTGGCATTCCGTCTTGCAGGAAAATATCGATTTTGGACAGGGTATCATTTAGTGCCGTGCCTTTTGGTTTGCCTGTGAAGACAATTTGCATTGCCCGATAAGGTTTAGTGGCATCAAGTCCAAGCGCTTCGAGTGTCACCTTGTCGAAATCGTAACAATGATTTTCCGACTCAACGAGATAAAACCCATCCAAAATGTGAAAATCGGTTGATGGGTCATGAACCTGCAAATCGGTTTTCTCAAGATGAAAATAACTATTTGGCACTGGCGATCGCAAATATGAGGTATCTATCCCTTTGGATATATCGATACTTTCTGCTTCTTGGCAAGTTTCTGCTGTGATGGTAAATATCGGGTCTGAACGCAAGTAATGTAGGATGGGTAGTAATTGGATGAACAGTCCACCTGCTCCATACTCTCGTATATTATCCACAAATTGAGGGAATCGTTGACTGAGGTAAGGGTTCTCTTTAAATGAAACGCAAAACATCTCGATGTCGGTTAAGCTCATGTTCGGGTTATACGCAGCCGACAGAACTGGTGAAGATGCATCGGCAGTCATCGACATGATTCCATCTATCGCCCCACCAAAATCCAAAGACCTCGTTGGATGTGGCATTGATAACAACAGATCATCTACGACTCTTAAAGGGAGCTTTCTAAGCTTTTCTATATGCGCCTTTACTTCCTTCTCCGAAGTTGGGAAGTAACCCATCTCACCAGCCTCATCAAACTTACTGATGAGTTTCGGGGCGTAACGTATCGGGAACTCATCTAAGTGATTAGAAAATCGCTCGCCCATTTTGAGCATATCGAAACGCAACTTTCGAGAATGAATAGTCATACAGAACCCTTAATAAAAAATATAGCTATATTATATAACGCATTAATTCACTCGGCAACCATATTGAGCGTTAATAATTATAATGTTAGAATCAAACAAAAAGGTAAATTATAATGAACACACCAATAACCTACATATTTAATATTTTGTCAGCGCTAACCCTTGCTTATGCAATATTCAATATGCCCTACCCTATGACGCATGAATATAGCACCATTTACAATGTTCATCTTAGTATCAGTACTTTTTTATATTTGGCAGGATGCGGGTTTTCAAACAACTCTCACATTCAGCCAATACACGTATTTCCCATTGCGGCAGTTGTCATTCCACTTGGTATCTGGTCAGCTACATTAGTGGAACAATACAGTACCATTTTATATCTAATTTTCATGGTCTTTGGATGTACCATTGCAGAGAAGATTGTGGAATCTAGATACTAGATGAAGACTAAAGGCGTCTAAACGTTAAGACGCTTTTTTTCAAAAACTCGCTGGTGGGTTTTAAGGCGTACTGTTATGGCTTTTGGTCGCAACCTCGGCATTCATAACGTGTGACCACCGAATCAGAGGTTAGGTCTACAAACAAAGCTGCATGACACTGCTTACAAGTCCCGACCTCGGCATTGATGTAAACGATTTTAGTATCATCTGCTTTAGGTAATAATGCGGCATGGTCAATGATACATTGGTAAAGGACACCCTGATAGCTGACATGGGTATAATCGCCTTGAATAAATATCTTTGCTGTCTCTGGCTCTAGCGTCTGCCATTGTCGGTCAAATTGCGATGCCTTGATGCTAAGGACTTTACTCATTTTTCTCATCCGTGTTAAAGCTGATGTGCTCTATAAAAATTCCGTCATTGAACAGATTGTGTCTAGTAGGTATAACGGTTAGGTTATCTTACTGTCAGTCCTACTGGAGGATTTACTAGGAATACAACCACCCAATGACAATTAATATTAATCACCATAGAACATATCAAAATGAATAATAGATCCCTAAACAGGTAAGCAAGGAGCATACAGCTAATAGGCTAGCGTAGGATAATAGTTTTCTTTCAAAAGGGCAGTAATTCTTCATCTATATTTAACTCCAACTGATTTGATAAAAATTGATGCTCAATAGAAAACATGGCATCAGCCACTAATTGATTTATATCGCAGCGATGAGAATAAATTAGTTGCTCTAGTTTATTCTCGAATGCCGTTGCTGCCTGAATGGTAATAACTTCACCTACTTCAAAATGACTATCGTCAACCCAAAGGAATAACCGTAGGTGACGCTCAGAGTCATCATAAAATGGCTGATGCTCTACCCAACCGCATTCAATGTGATCAAGAGGGTATTGCCTCATAAACCATTCGGCAAATTCGGATGTCGTACAATCGAGAGGCTCAAAGACTACAATGTTTGGACTCTCAGTATGTGTCGTTAGTAACTCGCCTAAGAATAAGCGCGATTCATACTGGACGACTCGTGCCGATCTAGTGCTAAAATTCATCATTCATTCCCTTTAGGCACACCGATGCATTGGAGACTGACGCATAATCGAATGCTGTCCCTTGGTTACAACGGAATAACTCCAGTCGTTCGCACGTAATGGAAGTCCCTTTTTCTTTGGTGACGAATACATGTACCGTTCACTATGATGGAGAAGTTGAGTTGACTTGAACAAGGCGTCATTAGCTAGACCGACTAACACCTCGGCAAGAGGTGCTGTAAACCATATCAATCGACCATCACAGACCTGCATGACACAACTGGCTTCTTTTGGAAAATCAAGAGATGAAACAAGCTGCAGCAATGTTAGGTGTGAATCTTTAACTTGGATTTGCATATTCCCTCCAATTTTTCATCTTCACGGTAAGAGTCCATGAGCAAACGGGCGAGCATCCACTGCAACCCAATGATCAACAACAAAATACCTGCAAGTGCCATCATTACCCCCTGTCTATATCTTCAATCGAGATAACTAGCCTATCGCCAAGTATGCCCACCAGCTCTTTTGATTGAGGTGACGCCATTTCAAACGAAAACTGTTGGTTAAGCACACCCTCTAGATAAAGTGGTGCTCCATCCTCTATGCGCTTTTTACTCCAACCTAAATCGCCATGCTGTCGGGCTACGCTTGAGCCAGCTTGGGTCTTAAACACTCCCAAAAGTGTTGGAATCCCTTTCACGTACTCGAAGCTATATGACAGTTGTGAAAGACCCACGGAATAGGCGCAAGGCTGTAATTTTTTACACACTACTGCTGAGTCGTGACCTAGAACGGTATTATTCGTTCGCCCTACGCTTAAGTGCTTGCCCTGCACCACTCGCTCCATTGATGGCTGCAGATGACTTTCATCAAAATCGTTGTGGACGGGGTAATAAGTAAAGCGAACATTTACTGGCTCGTAGTAACCATCCAAAATTGTCTTTGAGGCACAACCAGACAGCAACATCAAAGCACCGATGTACGCAACGTATTTGTTACTCATTGATTACCCCTGTCTGAAAGGTTTAAAGCCCGAAACATAAATCATGGTTTTCACCAACTCTGTTTTGTAGAAAAAGTGCTGCTCCTGCACTTTGGGAGTGATTTCTAGATCTTGCGTAGAAAAAGAAAATACAGGTTGCGCAAAACCGTAGAGGTGCAATAGGTAACGTTGAAGTTGTTTGAGGTTTTCTAAAGGAATGGATGCATCAGAAGCAAGTTCAAGACATTCTCGTAAACTCAAAGATTGCATCAACACGGCAGCGTTAAAATGCGAGCCTTGATGTTCTTTCTTATACAGCAGCGCTTTGTAAATGCCTTCAAGTAAGTTGGCAGAGCCGTGTGCGTAACATCCTTTGCCACTCTGCACCCCATCTTCAAATGAAAGTGTTAAAATCGTCCCTTTTACCAAGTAAATAAATTGCGTCTCATCAAGTTCTGGTAAATCACTATTCAAAGGCATGGTTGTAGTCTCCTGTAATATGTGGCGCATCAAATGGAAAATCAGTAGGGTTTCGCATTACGAAAGTTATCGCTAACGAGCCGACCAAAAAAAATATGACCATACGGTTTCGATTTTTTTGAAAAAGCTCGATGACAATGAAAAACAGAAAAGCGATAAGGAATACATTCATAAACCTTGAGTGAGTGTCGTTCCTAAAGCCGTTATCCATGTCACGAATTGCACCCACCGTTTTATTGCTGAGATGCAACATGTGCTGGTTGATTGCTGCAAAATGCTCACTTTGATCTACATCAATTGAGTACAACAAGGAGGCTGCGACATAATTCATCTCTTTCAGCTTATCGAAATCAAAGAAAACAACTTCCAAAAAAGTTAGCTCACCATCATAGTTAAAAAACTCTACAGCAGAATCCATTAACCCTTCAAAAACCGCAAACTCAGCAATTGAAAACATCGGTTTTTGCGCTGCCAGTTGAACCATATTTATTGATAACGCATTTGTGTAAACAGACACCTTTGCAAACTTCACTAAAGTATATTCATATCCGATCATGAACAGGATAAACACAATGAAGCTTATGCCCACCACATTGAACAAATTTCGATATTGCTTTTGAAATAACATCCGTCTGTTTAAGGTACTTACTATCTTTGAGCTAATCATACTTCCTCAACTTAAGTCACAATTTGGCGTGACAGCATTCGTGCGTTGTTGTCTCTGATTTTTGAGGTAGGATGGAATTGGGAACTCTAAGCCGAGTCTGTTCTCTAAATCCGCAACAGTGACAATATAATCATCGACTCGTGACTTTACAGCTTCGGGGCTATTGGGAATCCACCAAGCGATAATTTGGTTGCCATGCATCGCTATTTTGTAAAAAGCCTCGGGCGCGACTACACCATGAGAGACTGTAAAATCACCACCGAGCGGTATCGTCCCTGTATAGACCCCTCCCCACACAGAAACGGGTGAATGGTCTCTTCGGCACTCAACATACCGTTCAGTTTCAAGCCAAGCCCCTCGGTTCATCTCTTTTACTTGCGGTAACACGTTGACCATCATGTTACTCAAACGGATTGCCTCTTCGTGTGAGTCCATCGCGTTGGCTGGGACTAGATGACCTCGGTCGTACGAAACTTGCCCTCTGGATTTGTAAGTACCTTGCGAGGTTTGCTGGCAACGATTGGGAATAGTGGAGTCATGATAGAATCGTTCATGTCTCGGATAGTTATTGGTGTCCTTAACCGCTGTATATTGCCAACCTTCGGCTGATTTCGTTTCACAATTGAGCTGGATACGAAACCAACCATAATTAACATCGATGACCTGCGCTTGTACTGGCAATGAAGCGCTAAATACAATGGCTAGGCTGAATGATTTTAATGCTCTCATTAAACTCGACTCCTAAGCCACAACCGCGCTGACGGCATTAAGCTCATCGGAATAATCAAGTCGTGGTTGTTCAAACTCTGATGGTGTTTGTTTATCAATAGAGGCGGCAGAGGTCATCACTAGGCTGTCGTATAAGTTAGTGAATGAAGTACTCAAGAAAGCCTTGGTATCCAATAGAGCAATATTTCGCTCATAGGTTGCACCTTTTTGATGCTTATACAATTCAACCAATTGTTCCTGAAAATCCAAAGCTTCCACATGAAAACGGATCACCTTACCTAGCTTGTCGCCATTGAAGTAATCAAGTAGGTGAACCTCAAACTGCATCAGCTCACCTTCTGCTGGGTACTTTGGGAACGCCACATCATCCAATTTTGCATCAATAGGCAAAATAGAAAAGATTGGCTTATCAGAATCGCGTGGGTAAAAGTTGATCTTAAGGAACAACATCACCCCTTTTCTGAATAGCTCAACTGAAACGGTTTGAATGTCCGTCAACTTCTCCATGTCGGCACTCTTTAGCACCACATAGGATTTGTTATTACGAAATAGCGAAGCGAACACACGACCTTCACTGCTCACTATGTTCACCTCGGGATATGTCTCACCGATGTAATGGAAGAAATTGATTTCATCGCGACTGACAAATGGAGCGGCTGTTTCTGACATGGTAATCACCCTTGATTAAATTATTTGACTGACACTATAAATATAGCACTAACATTTAAAATGTCACGGAATTTTCTTCTGAATATTGCAATGTTGCTCTGTGGTCACTGGTGTCACTGATCACTGAGTAATCTTGTTCTAAAAACATGTTCAAATGGTTGTTGATTCTTAGAGCAATGTTGACTCGATACTGCTGGACTTTATGACGTTGTGTGGATTGTTGAATCAGATAGCGAGACGCTTGTTCTGCGTAAATTACTGCATAAAACAGCTCATCGGCTGTCAATTCCTCTATAGATTTAATAAAGGTTTCAACACTCTTCCCTAAAGGCTTGCGCATTAGGCAGTGATTAAAAACCATGTATGAACCGAGTAATGCGATGACATGAGAAAGCTGACTATCCCAGTGAAAACGCTGACGCAAAGCCAAGATAAGCAGTGGCATAATTTCCGTGTGAAAGAGAGCTAAGTCATCAAACAGATCGGGCTTAGGGATTTTTATCAGGTGATCATCTTCAATGTAGTGACCTGACTTGATGGTGTCGGTAAATACCACATCTATGCCTAGAGAGAAAACGACATCAGCCACCAGCAAGTCGAAGCTGTCGGGGTCAGCAAATGGATGACTCAAACCTTCTAATACTGCTTCACAAGGAGGGACAGACCGAACCGCTAAATCTCCCAAATGAAAGTAATTAAAATACGTGCGGTAAGGGCGTTCCAATGGATTTATTGTCTCATGCACCTCACCTGTCGAATGATCAACCCTCTCTGCCTTACAGTGCGTTATCACGCGCAGGTTAGGTAATGCTTTCGCCCCTTTGCGTAGAACAAGGTTATTCTCTTTTAAGTCTTCAAGACTGATGATGCGTGAGTCATAAATCTGACTTAGCTGGAACGATTGATAAGCATTGGCTAGATAGTAAAGAATGGATACCCCACTACAAAAATCAACTTGCTTTGGTGCGAGAGGTTGAAGTAGCTCAGCATGTGAAGGTAATTTGAAATCGTGAGAAAAGAGGGCATTAGCGATCAGTACATCATGAATTTTGGACTTAGCCTCAATCCATACCTGATCAATGCGTGAGATTGGTTTAGCGCTAGTGGACATCCGATTGCCCATCCTTGCATTCGTTCGCTTTCAAAACCAATTTCAGTTTCTTGACTTCCTCAATCGTGAGGAAGTCGTCATAATCCATTTGCTCCGAGATGAGCAATGAATCCAATCGCTGTAAAAAGACTAATTCATCATTGGTCAATGTACCCGTCATTATCACACTCCCTTCCATGAGTGATGTATTTTATATTATCCACACCATTAATCATAGGAAGGAAATGGATTTTGTTACATTTTTCGGTGTCACCATTAACAATTTGAGTCTCGTAATGCGACAAATACAACTGCTCTTTGCCTCTTGTTGCCGCCACATAAAATAGCCGAAGCTCTTCTTCTGCGGTGGCTGAGCCTATTGTCACTTCGTCTTTAAACCACGTTTCCTCATTGCAACCAATCACGAATACAACTCTCTTTTCCAGCCCTTTACTGGCATGAGCTGTCATGAACTCAACATCAGTCGTATTTTCTTCATCATCTTTATTCTTACTTGCTGATGCGCTTAACAGGGGTCGGGAACGTAGGTAGTCTCCAATGTCCAGCTTTTCTCCAAACAGGCGGTCTGGGTTATACATAGAACCTGTAATTGCCCTGAAATCCTCATGAAAGCGTTTGCGCTCTCTTCTGACTATCTCAGCTCTTCTCTCTGACGTGAGGAACGGAAAGTAGAAGTACGATAAGTATCGCTCCATCAACGAATCAATAAACGACCTTAATACTTTCACATATTCCTGACCGTGCTCATCAACCACCTTAAGCCTTTGCTTCGTTGGTAAACCTTCATAGCTTATATCACGAAAGCGGCAGTAATTCTCAAAGGTCTTGATATTTTCAAGTTTTGCAGAAAAACGTAAAGCATCAGATGCAAGGTTTGAAAGTGGCTGATAACCAACGTGCGATTGACTGTAATGACCACTGAGCAAGTATTGCAACATGTGGTGGTGATTGGTGAAATTATTGGCTTTGACCAACTCTCGATAGCCATCGTAGTTAAGCCCGAACTGCCTGTTTTGAGTTAAGAAACGAGGCATGGCTGATTTCGACAGTGGGTTAAACAATAAATGTAGGTACAGCACAATATCTTGTACTCGCGGATCTTCATAAAGCGACTTATCTTCGCTTCCTCCGACCCTACGACAAGGAATATTGCGTGATATGAGTTCGTTCTCAAGGACGTTCGCGACCTTGCGATAACGATACAGCACCATCATTTCATGATACCCAACGCCTCTGTCCTTAAGCCACTGCATTTTAGTCGCAATAGTTACTGCTTCTTTTTGTTCATCTTCACTGGTGAAGACAGTAACAGGCTCTATCGGTGAGGCTTTATTTTGCGCAATCATTGGCTCACTCGACATCTTAAGTCCCATGTTTTCAGCAAGGGCGTTTCCCACAGCAACGATTTGAGGGACTGAGCGGAAATTATCTGGCAAATAGATGTGATTGTGCTTTTTAAATATCTGCGGTACTTGGGTAAACAGTTTTGGATTAGAGCCACGAAACCCATAAATAGATTGTTTAATATCGCCAAAGAGAGATAAGCCACTTCCGTCATTGGCTAGCGCAATCACAAAACGAAATTGGCAGTTGTTCGTGTCTTGGAACTCATCTACGAATAAGGCACGGTATCGGGATTTTAGCTCAAGGCGAACGTCTTTGTGCTGTTCAATGAACTGTGTTGACAACACAAGCACTTCATCGAAATCGATCATCCCGAGATTAGAAATCTGCCTCAACTCGTTGACATAACGAAACCATGCTTTTGTATAGTAGGCGCTAATGATGTCCTTGGGTTGACCGCTGGTGGTAGTGAGAGGCTCTTTATAGTTTAGAAACTCTTCGATGTCCTCAAACCCAAACTTCTCTTTGTTTTGCATGAAAAAGGAATCTGGGGTAAAGCCAAAGGCTCTGGTCAACGATAACCATTCACTGAATGACGTTGGCTTGTCTAAGCGTTTGAGGTGCGACCTTTGTTTAGGTGGTAAGCCCTTCTCGATGCCTTGCGCCATACAGTGCAGAACATCACGGTCACTGGCGAGTTTCAATACCTTACGTAAGCCATGTTTTTGAAAAAAATCATGTCTGATATAAGGTTTGATGATGTGGTTGATAGCAAAGGAATGAAAAGTAGTTGCTTTAACGAATTGGCTTAGCTCATCCCCAACCATTTTAATAATGCGCTCTTGCATCTCTGCAGCCGCATCGCGAGTGAAAGTTATCGCGATAACTGGGCAACCTTGGATGTTAGATCCTTTGTACTGCTGTAATGCTAAATAAACCTTTCTTGTCAGGACAGCCGTTTTCCCTGCCCCTGCCCCTGCTTCTATGACATTACACACTCCTTCACTTCGGACTGCTACTTCTTGTCTGTCAGTGAGACCCTTATAGACATTCATTTGCGCGTTTTACCTTGTTGTTTTATCTTCTTGCGTAATTCACGAGTTAACCTAACGACATCAGCACGCTTTTGTAGCATGGATGACTCAAGTGGAAACTTCGTGAGCTTCGCCAATTTTTGTAAGTTTCTGATTTGCGGTATCGATGGCGCTCGCTTCGACTCACACAGTCGAATAAATTCATCACAAGCAGCGGCACTTTTTTTTGCTTTGGGTGGAATTTGAACGTGTACTAACTGGCTTAAACGTGTTGCTTTTAGTAGCTGTGCCGATGACGGTGGGCGTTGATGCCCTTGCTGCACTTCACGCATTTGTACGCGCCTTGGGTCGCGCATAACATTGCGGTCTGTATCCATGCCACTACTACCTAAGTCGCGCATTTGCGCGGTGGTGTAAGGAGCTGGGTTAGCCATCAAAAAGTTTCGGCAAGCCTTGGTCGATTTAAACAGATTCACATGAGGCTCAAGTCCTAAGAGCTGCCCCCTGTCTAACACCTCTTTTTGTAATTTCGCATCGGCTGGTTGGTCACAGCTTTTGTTTGAGCCAAGCTGCTTTCCATTGAGTAGATTGCAAAGATACTCAACTTCATCGTAAGCACGGGAAATAAAGGTATCACGCATCTCAACGGCTTGTTCAATCGACTGACATCGTTCAATTTTCTGTAGCTGCGCCTCCCATAGAGCTTTTATCTCAATGCTGGTAAACAGCGTTGGTAAAACTGAAAGCAGTGCAAGCCCTTTAGAGGTAGCGACAACATAACGGTTATCGTCTTCTACTAGGACTTCGATATACGCACGTTTAATCAAATTATCGATAATGGTGTGTCTTGTAGCGGATGTGCCTAGTCCACAAGATTCACCCAGCAATCGCTTAATTTCGGGATCACTTACTTCATCGGCTACATTACGCATCTTTTCTGGTAACTCATTTAAGAGATAGTACTGCGGCACATCTCTACTGATATGAGTCAACTCTAAGTCTAAGGCTGTGAACCTATCACCCGATTTGAGTTCAGCCAATTTTCCGACTGAGCTACCGAAGGTTCGCACACAAGTGAATACACTCTCTTGCTCACCTAGCACTCCCAATGCTTCATCACTAAACCTAACCGACAAACTTAGATCAAAAGCCGTTGTGACTCCTGACACAGCACGAACAAGCTGAGCGCCAATCTCGTTATATACCCTTGACTCATTTTCATTTAACTCAAGGTTAGATGAGTTCACCCCCGTTGGTACAATGGCTGAATGAGCATGTCCCTCCATCTTAGACACACAAGGGGGCTGAGAAGCAAACTCTAAGGATTTCGCTTGTGAGTTCAGCATCTCACTACTAAATTTTGATGCCTGAGTGAAAGCTTCATTCCCTGCCAAGCTTTCCATCAAAGCAGCTAAACGACCATTAGAATACTGCGTATCAGGTAGGCTTCGATTATCAGAGCGTGGATAACTGATCAGTCCTTTCATATACAAAGATTGAAGGGTTTCGGAAACCTCTTTGGGGGATAAGTCGCTAAAAGCAGATTGAAGTGACGATTGATTGTGTGGGTCGGGAGGCGATACCTCGTAACTTGTCACCTTACATTGAGTAACTACAACCTCATCAGAAAGTTGATTTCTAACCTTGAGATAATTCATACCCAAGTTTTTTTGAAAAAGCAGCGTCTCATCTGTACCAGAACGCTTCGCATCGTATTCAAACCGAAGTTTATACCTACCGACTTTTGCAGAAAAACTCGGCACATGGATTTTACGTACCCGATTTTTCTCGACACGCCTACACTGTCGGGCAATAAGATTCAGTGTGGGTATTTGAACCGACCCTATGCTCACTACTGAGGCTTTCGCACTACGATAGCCACTAAGCAAAGGATGTAGCTCACCAGAACGCCCGTAATACGTAAGGACTTGTGTCGCTAAGCTGTATGCAAAGTCACTGCAATCTCTAGCCTGAGATGCGTAATGACGTGACTTAAAGTGGATACCATCTTGAAGGTTCGCGAAAGCATCACAAATCATCCGTCTAGTTAGACCATCACTTAAATCCATGCGATAAATATAGGCTTGAGTTTTTGCGGCATTGAACAAGTCGTAAAAAATGCGCTCCCCCTCTCTGTCTAAATCCATCGCGTTAATGATCACATCATGCTGCTTCATTTGAACTATGAGGCTTGAACCTAACTGTTGGGCTGGAATGTTTGCGCCTCTGACAAATACATCGCGCTGTGAGAATTCCTTATAGAGCGTTCTTGGTAGTCGATTGAATCTCTCTGGCGTTTGCCATTGATACACATCCTGTCTTCTATGAGACAATGTGAACAAGTGACCACTAGAAAACGCTACCACATCCCCTTGTTGGTTTTCAAAGTGATCATCTACGAACCGATTGAAACCAAGCGCCTTAGCAATTGAAGCGGCTACCCGATATTTCTCAGTCACAAGCAGCATACTTACACCTTAGACCGCTATTCAATTTGCCCGTCTCAATGAAGGATTGTTTATCACGCAAAAGGTCGGTGTAAATACGCTTTACACGCGCCTTATACACATGATGTGGCTTATTCATATCGACATTGACATACCAGTGATAATTCGCCAGTGCAGTTAGCGCGTCAGTAACATTCCTAGCTCGGTGTTTAAAAATAATCGTTCCAGCTTCAACGTTACTACAAGTGTTCCTTAGTACTTTGCGCCAATCCACCTGATAGCCAATGCGCGGCATATCCTGCGCCCAACGCTCATAATTGATTTGCATGATACCCATATCATGAGTGCCATCATTGTTCTTACGGTACTTGCCCATCGTACCCCCTTCTGCCATCGCCAAAGTGAAAATGTAGTCGGGGTGGACGCTGTACAATTTAGCCGCCCGTAAAATACAATTGGCTAGCGGCTCTTTAGATGTCTGAGTTTCGGCTAGGGTCTGGTAGTAAGCAATGTCGTAATTAGATATATCGTGGTCGAGTGGTAGTCCTTGCGTGTCCATTGTCGCCTCTATTCAAAGTCTATAATTTCCATCGCTGTCGCGAGTATGCCCTTAGCATTGTAAATGTGTTGGTCATACGCTGATTCACTGAGTGCCAGATAACCGTTTGAGTGGTTAAGCAGCTCTTTATCAACGGAATCTAACGACAGTAGATAAGCCGACAATGAGCCTTTCTTTTGCTCTGGAATGTTGGGGTCACTGACTAGATCAAATAGGTTTTTCAGTGAAACCGCATTGGCAATAGTCGAAAAACCAACAACACTATGTCTATGCTTTAGGATCGGTATGAGCGCAAAAAATAGCTCGCTCGTTGATTGTCCATTAAAACCCAATGTATCCATCTCATTCCTTTAATCTAAAAATTGATTAAGCAGATCGTTATGACTCTCCGCACTATCTTGTTTTAAACGGGTAATTGCCTCATCAAACTCGTCAGCTACGTCCGACACCAAAGATTCATGTTGTTGATCTGATAGCGCCTTTGGTAATGGGTTCGTTGGGTAAATCTTCACGTTATACACATCACTAATTATTTGATCTGAACTGACACCAGTGATTTCAGACGTGCGTTTTGCCAGATCTTTAATACGCTCGGTTTTTAAGCCACCTGAACTTTCTGACTGCTTATCGTCACCCTTTGACGCTGAGTCATTATTACTTGAGTCATCATCGTTTGTGTCTTCCTTATCTGACGATTCAGTTTCAACTCGTCCATAGCGATACTCTTTTTTCTTACTGTCTAGCTCTTGCGCTCTAGATTTACTCACCAATAAACCACCAGCGGATTTTTCGGTTGGTTCTGGTTGCGTAGGCTCTTTCTCACTCTCGGTGCTTTCGGTGCTATTGCTGGCGTCATCGGTGGTACTTTCATCATCGGTCTGATAGTGTTCGTCAGTATCATCATCGATAAGAGGGGTAAATTGCATAGCATCCTCATCAACACCGATCACATCCATATTTTGCTGAACAAGGTCTTTCCAAAAACCATCATCATCATCAGTAATCAAGCCCTGTTCCGACATGATGGCTTCCTGCGCTGCGGTGCGATTTTCTTTCATGGACTGGCGTTCTTGGTCAGCTTCACTCGAAAGTTGGTCTTGAGTTTTCTTGGCAAGTCGCAAATCGGCTTGAACTTGGTGGTCAATAAACGCATAGGAAAGGATGTTTTGATGAGAATAGACATCGCCCCAAGAGTTCGTACACACCGCCTCATGCAGCCCAGCAAGCACATCGACAAAGGCATCAATAATGGCATTCGGGTTCGACTCTTGTTCAATCGGTTTTAAATCACCACTTAGGCATTCATCTTCAAAATTCAAGATAGAGTAGACGCGAGCAAGGTCGTCTTCATCAGGTAGCATCAGCTCGGCAAAATGGTTCAGAAAGAAGGAATCAAGCTCTCCGTCCCTCTTTTTCTCAGCAAAGAACGTGGCACTTTTCATTGGAACGGGCGCACCGCGATATAAGTACAAACCTTCCATCGCATCTGCAGATGCCATATCACGCTCATTCAAGATCGCTTCATCAGAAGTTTGAAGACGTTCACCGCCCTTCCATGCCCCCCAGTTATTCTGGTTCATTTCAGAAAGTCGCGTGACAGGCATTTTCCCAAGTGACTTCGACAGCACCTCAAAGGTTTCATACACGTCTTGCGAACTAAACATATATTTATTGTTAAGGTTCGCTAGCGTTTGACGCCCCTCCGATATGCCAGCATCTTCTAATCCTTTCATGGACTGACCTAGCAAAGTGATGGTTATTTTTAATGAGCGGAGCAGCGATAGGAATGAAGCGATACCCTTGGTGTAGTAGTTCATTACCTCATCAAGATACACACGAACAGGAACGAGACGTTGAGTAGGTAAGCCACCGACTGTCGCTTCTTTCAATCCTTGTGATTTGTAACCAAATGCACTCTGAAATGCTGGGCGAAGCGAGCCTACAAGCATACGTCCAAGTTCAGCCATGCTATCAGGGTCTTTTTCGATGGTTGGTAAAAGAATGATGGCAATTTGTCCATGACTGATCACCGAGCGCGTGTTGAGATCCGAACCCACAGAACTGAATATATGCCCAAGTTTACCTGCCATTTCGTTAACAGTTTTTGAGACCATACTTTTGTTATATGTATGCTGTTCATCCGCTTTACTGTTGATCTCAACGTCCTGAGCAGACATTGAAAGGACAGCATCATCAATTGCATTGAGAGTCTTAAGGTAATCTTGAAGTGGTTTTCTCACATCTTTCGGAATCGAGTTATCTGAGGCAAGTGCGAGACATTCACGTAAACCGAGTGATTGTTGCAACACAGTGATGTCTAGATGCTCTCCTTGCTCATCTCGCTTGTAACACAACACTGGGAATATGCCTGAAAGCATGTTCGCGGCACGGTCTCGGAAGTATTCGTTATTTCCCCCTTCGGAGCTTTTACCAAACGAAAGCACCAAAACAGTACATTCCGAGTCATTGAGATCTGAAAAAGGGTTGAAACAGTTGGTCGTCATGTCTTCATCAAGCATCTTATTCACGTCTTGCTTCTCACCGCCTGTGAGAAAGTTCAGCAGCCTGAAATCGTGAATACGACCTGTACGCCAAATGTAAAACAAGAAGTCATAAAGACCTTCAACAGAGCCTTTACCGTCAACAAGGTAAATCGGTGCGCCACCTTTAAGGTGTCCTTGAATGCAAGCTTGGAAAAGTGACGTACAAAGTGTCACCGTCTTACCCGCACCCGTTGTCCCCGTGATGAGGCTCATTCGAGTTTCACGGTCTAAGTCTATCCATAGCTGGCGACCAAATAACAAGTCATAGCCCACCAGCATAAGTGCGTCACCTCGCTTTAGAAAAAAACCACTTTTGGACTCTGCAGACGGTTTCTTTAATTTAGTGCGCTTGCCTCTTCTTTCCTTCGCTTTACGCTTGAGCGTATCTTTAGCCATTGGCGCTGAAATGAAGTAATCAAGCTGCTTATTCAAACCATAAAAGAATAACGGCAGACCTAAGCAAAACAGAAAATAGGCGTACTCGGGTTTGAAACAAACCAGTATTCCGATTGAGCCGATTATCCAACCTATCGTGATCGGTAGATAGTCAGCGGCTTTGACATAAAATGGTCTCGCGTCAACATGGTGGGATTTGTTTTCCAATTGACCCATTTGCATTGCATAGCGAGTTTTTTCCGAAAACGCACTCATTATCTCACCTCATCATTTACAACAGCCTGACCAGATGACGTTACATTGTCACTTGTGGTATTTTCATTTAAAGCCGCTAATGTTCCTTCTATATCTTCATCGGTAATGGAGTTATCGAATTCAGGGCTGGCATAATCATCACGTAAGTTGTGAGCGAGCTTGGTGAGAACATCAGTACTATCAGGAGTCCAACCTGCGATGCGTTTCGCATCTTTGAGCAGCGCATTGACCGCTTTATCAACGCATGGGAATGGAATGGCTCTGCCCAGTTGATTTTCATAATGGAAATGGTTCATCACGCCCATCGCCTCATAGAAAGGCTTTTCTTCCGAAGCACTGTAGATAGTGAAATACAAAAGCCTGTCTTCACGGCAAGTCAGGTAGAATTCTGTTGAAGCGACATTGGAGTTCTTTCTTACTAAACGCATAAGGGCGACAAGGTAAGTACGACTATAAGCATGGCGTTTTGTGAGTTCTAAAACGACATCCTCAATTGGCACGCTAGGATTGTTGTAGCGGTCACAAAGGGTATAAAAGACTTCACGTTCTAAGCCGTTAAACAACAGGGCTACATCCTCTGGTTCACCATGAAATGAACGCCCATTATTCAAAAGCTTGTCGGTTGCAAAGCCTCCAACAATAAGCCCCTCTTCGTTATACTCAAGAGGTACAAGTTGCCCCTCTTGGTCGAACAAGCGAGGCGCATTGAATTCTTCATGGTAAAAGGGGTTTTCAACAGGGGGATCGGTCAGTTGACGCTCTAAGCTCTGTTTTGCGGCAACTCGGCTAAAATCCAAAGACTGGGTATTGTGGTCAATAACAGCGATTGGTCGATATGGTGACTCTGCCCCTGCTTCAATGGCTTGGACATGAACCTCAAGCTCATGGTCGCTGGCATTAACAGGAGGGTTAGCGGTGAGGTATTGTGTCGGTGACATCGCTTGAGCGTGACGATTGTGATAGTCATCGCGATTGTCGAAGTCATACACTCGGTGACTTTTGATTGGATTGTCATCAGCAAGAACGTCAATAGCTTCACTTTCATGACGCCATAGCTCAATCATACTTTGTACGTTGAGTTGTCTCGTGACATGAAGGTAGTTGAAGATTATTTTCCCCCCGATAACGAAAAAAAATATTGAATAGAAGAATCTAAGATAATGGTTATATTTTGCTTCAAACTGAAACACAAATGACCAAGTGATCTCACTTGGTGGTGTCACCCAAATTAGGTTCACCCCATTTTTGAAGTAATCACTGTTAAAGGGGATGTCGTAGAGATAATGCCAACCAAGTAACTCCCCAAAACGGGCATATTTCCAAACAGTGAACAGTAGCGTAGGCTTACTAAATAAGGCATAACCTGTCACGGCTACTGCAAGGAGAACCCAACCTAAACTCTTGATGTCCTCCATGATGTTTCTATCATTGTCCACTGCCATGATACCGCCCTATTTCCGAACTTTTTTTGAAAAAGTGGAGACAACCTTTCTACCGATATTGATGATACTGTTGAGCAAACCGAGATACGTACCATCGACCTCAAAGCGATTACGGTAGAGCTTGAAACTCAAAGAAATCAAAGACAGGTAGTGAAGCAGCGCCACAAGCCCAAAGCCCACAAAGACCCAGAACACCTCAAGATTGATAGGCTCGGCTGTTACGCTGGATTGTGAGGCTTGATGAATGAGTAAAAGAGTCACACTAATTACACCAATAAAGGTTCTAGTGGTAAGGGAGAGCAAAGCCTTTGAGTAACGCTGGATCGCGTTTAGTCCACGAGCTTCATCGTACTTTTTAAACGAGCGCCTGATAAAGAACAGGCAAAGCAACAAAAAAACAAACGGGGCTAGACCCAAGAATGGTAATACAGCAGTCGCGCTGATTAAGCCTATAACTACCCATCGCTGCTTCGGTAGGATTTCTGGACTTGGTGCTTGTGTGCCACTCATCATCAATTCTCATACTCACAAATATGTTCACATTAAATCATGTTATCTATAATATGTTAAGCTGTATTGATGGCAACGCAAGTATGATTTCAAATATGAAGAATGACATCAGAAGTCAAAAGAAAGAACGTGAATTAAAGAAGTGGATCGACTCTCTGCCTAATAAGAGGCGTTTCTACGTTAGTGTTCTCGGCTTCAAATTCCCACGTCCTCGCTGGTGGTATGACAGTCGTAAAATCGCAGCGATGACGACCATATTTAAAGCAGTGACGTTCACTGCGATGTTGCTGTCATTAATTGTGATGGGCTTCAGTCTGACGCAAAACGTTAGAAATAAAGACTGGCAACTCTACACATTTGATCAAGAGGGAGTTGTGCAATGGATAAGCGATCTGCAAAAAATTCGCTAAATAATCGAGTCGCTACCACCATCAATCGAATGATAACCAACTCCAATAACGGGATGTTGCTGATCATGCTCATGCTTTTGGTGGGCTTTGGCTATTCATTCCAGCACAGCTCTACTCAGCTCAATGAGGCATCAGGTGTATTTGAAGTAAAGACACAACAAAAGGTCGTTAGAGCAGTTCCCACCATCGATTCAATCCACTTTTTCGATGACACTGTGAACGCTGTGCAAAATTACGTTAGCCTTAAATTATATGAGATGCTTAATCACACGAGCACAAGCTTTACTCGACTCGATTCCTTATTATCGACTGATAGTGGCAGCAGCTTCCCCGAAGATCTCCTAGCTAATTTGCGTAATCTACAAGTGATTGATCACCTGCAATCTGCAGAAGGGATAAGTTCAATTGAATTTAAAGTGACCTCAGTACCGCTGGTAATCAATGCTTATACAAGTCAGGGCGAATCCTATACAAGCATTCTTCTTAATCAACTCAACACGACTTCTCTGGAACGTTGGTCAGTGGAAGTGACAGGAACGCTCACTCTGAAACATACGGTATCGAGGGTCAAAGCTCGCTACCCTGTACGCTTCTATATTGATGTGATTGATACAAAGGGGTTTGGGAAAAGACAAGACTTCATCATGACCTTGATGAGCAAGTGGGAGATGCGTTAAATGATAGGAAGGTATAAAGCATTCTTGGTTACGTTCTTACTTATGTGCTGTGCTGCGCTCATTCACTTTACCTACATAAGAATTATGACCCCCCCCATTCGTCAGGCAGTGACCGAAGTTGAAGACACTTACCAACAAGTAAGAGTGAGAAATAACCCAGTCATTTCAGATACGAAAGTGATCAGGTTTGTGGAAGATGTGGTCGCAGAGTGCTTTTCATTAACGGCACTGAATGCCACTTCAAAAAGTGATTATTGCCAAGAGCAGTATTTTTCATCCAATGCTGGTGTGGTGTACAAAGCACAATTCGCTACCCCAAAACAAATTCAACTCAACAATAACGATGGGTCATTTTACACAACACTCATCAAGCCCCCGATAGTAGTCTCAACGCCTGATCCCAAAAGAAACCGTCTGTACTACGCGCTGTATGCTGAAATCATGACGACTACGGTAATGAGAACTAGGCGACCTAGTGAGAATAGAGTGGTTCGCTTGTTCGTTCGCCCTACCCTCAATGCGAAAAATCCAGAAATGATGGAAATAATTGGAGTGCTTCTATGAGTCAACATGAGGGTGATCCTGCATTACAAGCTGTTCTTGACCTTGATCGACACATGCGCGAGCAATTAGTGATTTGGTTTATCAACGCCATTATCGCGATAGTGATACTACTCTTTTGCATGTATAAATCGGATACGGTAAGTCGTGTAGACCGTAACCGTAACTATATTTCTGTCGATACCCGAAACGTGCTAATTGAGAGTCAATCTAAACGACAACCTGCCAGTTACGATAACGAAGAAATCCAAGGTTGGTTACTCAATAGCCTAGAGCAATGCATGATGTTCGATTACCAAAACTATGCATCGGTAGCCAATCATTGCAATGCACATATATTTTCTCTAAACATGCCGCCAAACACCGCTGTACGGCATGGGCAAGCGTTCTATCGTCAACTAGAGCGTTCGGGGATCATCAGAACCTTGATAGATAACCGTACCGCGATGAGAATCCAAATTGATAGTTCGACTTTACACAAAGAAGGAGTGAGGGATTTCAAATACATAACCTCCGTTCTTGGGGATATGGTAACTGAATCGCTCTACACCTATGAATATGATGTCGTCTTTCGTATAAAAATGGATGGTCAGAAACTTGATGCTCCTATCAAGTACCGAGTGGTGGTAGAAAAAATGAGTCCCTTAATCAGAGAGTTCCCTCTGGGAGTGCGGTCTATCGTTAGTTTAGAGTAGAGTTCCACGCCAACGGACACGGCATTTGTAAAAGAGTTTTGCAAAAAAACAAACTAAGGTTTACCATGTGTTTTATATTATCTTTATGTCTATTGATGAGTTATAGGAATGGTTAGGATGACTATGCTAAGTGGGATGCTCGCTAGTGCTGTGCTCAGTGCTAACGCTGCTATTACAATTGTCGGTCACGACAGCGGCATAGTTCCAATCAACCAACTTGAAGGTCAACAACTTGATGTAGATGCCAATACGCATAAACAATACGACAGAAACGCTATCAAGAAAGACTTGTTTAACCGCTATGGCAATGTTGAAAACATGCTGTTGTATTCAGACAAGTTTTCAGAGCAACAAAAGTCGGTACTGCGTGAATTAACGATGCAGTTAATCCAAAACCAGAACAAACAAATTGCCAGTCATAAACACAAAGTCAAAATCGATACGCTCAAAGACCAAATCGAGCAAGAGGATGAAGTCGATGCTGTAATTAATGACCCAGATAGGATCGTTGAAAAAAGAAGGAAAAGTGCCGAAGTAGAAGCGGCTAAAAAGAAGCTCATCTATAAACCTCAGATAGCCATAGATACTGAACATTTTGACCCAAATCAAGCATCTCAAATTGAATTAAACAATCGAGTGAACCGACCAAGTGTGATCTCCTTTTTTGATACTACAGGTCATCCTTACACCATAACGAGTTACTTTCCAACCGATGCACAGACCTTTGAACTCGTTCAAAAAGGTGCAAACCAATTACTCGTCAGTGCAAAAGAAGAATTTGAAATGTTGTCAGGTTTTGTTTTTTTAGAAAACGAGCCACAACCAATACCGTTCCTGCTCACCTCAGATCCTAAACATCCGATTGATGTGAAACGAAACGTGATTTTACCATCTGTTGCCCCGTCAAATGAGGCGAAGGTCGAGCAAAGTGTTGTCCCCCTTTCCAAGTTGAACAAGGGTGATGACCCAATCATGTACGAAATCCTTCATGGATTACCGACATCAGCTAAAGCGCTTAAACAGTCGGGGCTTTCATCAGACTCGCGTGTGTACCAATCAGGTGAATTTACCTACATACGTACTCGTGCTCTCATGAAGTATGAGATTGATTCAGCTATCAACATCAGAGGTTTGTACGTCTACCGAGCACGTTCAAGAAGCTCTTACTGGTTTAATGTGAATAACCGAGAACAGAAGGTCAGTATTTATGAGTAAAGCCTTAGACCGTACCTCGAAAAAAACTCAAAATCGAAGAGCGATTATCATCGGGGTAGTCATCTGTTTGTTGGTGCTCGCGTTCATTGCCTACAAATACGCCTCAATGATTAGCCATCAACCTGAGACCATCGACCAAGCCAATACAAAGAGGTCACGTTACTCTCAGCAACCTGCTTCACTATCCACTCCGAAAGCGGATGAGAAAACTCTGATCCAAGAAGATTCACCTGCCGCTCGTGTCGCTGACGCACAAGAACAAAGAGCGAAAGAGGAAGCTCAAGAGCTTGGTAAATCCCACATGGATAGTACCAACGCTATTCAAGAAAAAACCGAGCGGATTGAGGCAGAATTCCAATATCCTCCATTACCTGATAAACCAACGAAAGTGGCAGTACAGGTCGCACAAGGTAACAGCAAAGGTCAAGCAACGACCCGTGACCAATTACTCATTAACAATATCTCTAAACTGCTAATGCCTAATCCAGCTCTACCTAAACAGCCTGATTTTACAGCACTGATTCAAGCCTCGAATCAAGAGATTGATAGCTTACCTAGAGTGAGATCCGCTTATGGTTCAGCCGCTAGCCAAGTGACTTATTACGGGTATGTCGAAGATCAAGCGGTGAATGATGAAGGTGCTTCTGACTACCAGACTAACAACAGAGCTAGGCTTGGAATAGCCAATGATACGAACCCTAGTCCTGCCCATGCGAGTAGGAATCCTACCGCTGAAACCGAAGACGAAGAACCAATGGTTAGAGTTCTCAATCTTGGCGATATGTTGATGACCGAGCTGCGCTGGCAGATTGTGAGTGACTATCGTTTGCCCGTTTTCTTTGATGTTGTAGAGCCTCCGCTTAAGGCGATGGTGCTGCAAGGAAACTTTGAGATCACACCTCGTCAAGACGGAGTGTTGCTGCGAGTGACACAATTCCAGATGGGGGATTTGATACAGCCGATAAATGGTTATGGGGTGAATATAACTACCGACCTCACTCCCCTATTCGATCATGATGTGGACACTCATTTTGCAGAACGATTCCTCTCAAGAGCTTCTGCTGCGTTTATGACTCCATTTTTAGGGTTTGTAAAAGCGACCACTACCACAATCGAAAATGGCAATGTGATCATTTCTGACGACCCCGTTACTGGTACAAAAGACCGAATTATTGGGGGACTTGCTTCTGTAGCCGAAGAATTCTTACCTGATCTACGAAAGAACGCAAACATTCAACCCACAATAACGATACCTAACGGCTATCCCGTTGGCATTGTATTTACCCAAACGTTATCACTACCTGAGTCGCTGCTCAGTAATTACAGCAAGGCGACTACTTATACCTATACAAATGGAGTTAATTACTGATGTTAAAGAAGAAGACTAGCGCTGAAAAGGAGTCGAGCGCAAAAGGGAGCAGTAATCTATTGCCCATATCTGCGATTGCCCTCTCTGTGATGGCTATGCTCGGAAGTGGTTTCTCAGCAAAAATGGCTATGAACGGTGACAGCAACCTACGGACGTTAGCTGGTAATGTACAAAGCCAATTGAACTCGTTGGAAATGGGCGTAGAACAAGCCTCTCAAACCGACCCAGCACAGATTGAGGCAATCACTGAAACGGTAACAAAAGAAGTGCGAGGCACTATCGGGACAAGTGTCGATACGCGCATCAATCAAATTGTTAGTAAGAAAATCAATGATTATGACATCACGGTAAGTGACAGACTGAATAGAGAGTTAGCGAATAATTCTCGCTCGGGTTCGGCTAGTGAAAACATCTACGATGAAAACCGTATCATTGACATTATCGACTCTGAAATTCAAAAGGTGAATCTCAAGTTTACTAATTATAATACCCAAACACACAACCGCATTGATTCGATTGAACATGATCTCGTTCGCCAAACACACCGAATTGATGATGCTTACGCCATGATGAACACGGGTAGTAAAAATCAAATGGGGACAATCGTTCCTCGAATTCGATTGAAAGAGTTTAATATTGTCTACCCTGCACTCAAAGATGGAACGCTCTTCGTTGTTGATGCCCCTAAGAAAAGTGGCAAAGACAATTCCATTACCTTGACTATCGGTGAAGGTTTTCGTTCAAAACATGGATCGCACAAGGTTGAGAAAGCCGTTAAGACCGCTGACGGATACCGACTGCTAATCAGTGGTGGCTACTACATTGATGGTAAGCGCGAAGAATTCACCAAAGCCGAGCTTAAAGCTTTGCAAGCTAAAAAAGCGCCTAGCTCAAGCCAGAAGAAAGCGACCCCTGCAACTTCCAGCAAACCTCGTACTCAAAACACGTCCATCAAGCAAGCCCCTGCGAAACAAGATAATCGCTTAGATCTGGCTGGTTGGTATGTCGTAACCACTGTTCCCGAAAATCAAGAAGTCGTTGTTTATAACCCTGAAACCACATCACCGATGAGACTCAAAGAAAATCTGTTCGTTAGTGGTGTTGGTAAGGTTCAAAACATCGATTTTAAAACGGGACGTACTTGTTTTGAAAAATACTGCATTCAAGGCATAGGCATGTAGTTTTTCAAAAAAACTACCTAAACGAATATTTATCAACACTGTGTTAATCAAAAAGGAAAGAGACCAATGTGTAACTTGTTAAAAAAAATCCATCTGGGCTTCATTATGCTGTTTATGTTCCACATTCCAAATGCACTTGCAACAACAGAAGGTAGTCGTAGTTTGCTTGATGGTGTGAAGGACGCTAGAACGCTGACCCAAGAATCTGGCGGCTTGATGTACGATGCTGGTATCACTATCGGTATCGCGCTTATTGTCATCGGGATCATGGTCTTCGGTATCTCATCAAGAGCGCAAGGCGACCAGTCGAAAACCAAAGGCGCGGCTGCAATCATGTTTGTTGCAGGGATTGCCCTAACGGGTATCACCGCTTTCACCAATATGGGTACTCAAACACTTACAGGTCAACAAAGTGAGATGAGTGCGTTCTTAGGGGATAATGAGTAAGCAAATTACAAGTTCAGTATTGTCAATTGGTGGCAATGCTGAACCTCAATTTTAAGGTTGTCAGTATGTCGATTAGACAAACACAAAAGATGTTGCTTGTTATAGTGACAGCGCTCAATGCATGTCAAGCTATTGCATCCTCCGAATACACACCTACGGACTCTGAAACCGCTGGTGGTTTGTTTTATCGGTTGGCTGTACTGGTCGATGGATTCAGCGTGACCTTTTTTGACTTCGTGGTAGTAGTCGCTCTTGCTTGCATTATTGGTGGTTTGTGTTTGTGGGTCAGCGCCAATAAAAACAACCTGCCAAAAAGAATGGGACTCATTATGGTCTCGGTTGGTTTTTGTCTAGCAGGGTTTAAAGGATGCATGTCAATGAATGCCCAAACCTTTCTAAATGAAAGTGAGGTGCAAGCCGTAACCAATGTCGAGTCCCTCAACGCAAGCGGCTTTCTAGATACAAATACGGATTAACCACATGTTGAATTACGACCACCTTAAACAGCTTGGTATCGACCCTGCGTTCTTCATGGAAGTGACTCGAAACGTCAACGCTACCGCTCGTATGGATAATCCCCATGTTGAAGAGGATGACAAAGTTTACCAAGAGGCAAGAGGCGAGTTTATCAATGAGCTGCGAGAGAGCTTTGATGGTGATAATGCCCTTCGATGTGAGAAATGCGGTTTAGTTATTCCATCTGGCTACCACATCCATCATAAAGATGGCGACCATACGAATAACGACAAAAGTAATTTCTCATTGAGAGACCCATTTTGCCACCTATCAAGCCATTTAGGTTTCGTTGGTGTAAATAATATGGCGTCAGTGGTTTACGTACCGCAAATACCTCAAGCCGTTCTCAATCAAATACAAATTATCAGTTATGCGTTCGACCATGTAGTGAGTACGGTTAATCAGTCCTCTAAGAAGTTTACCTTACTGAAAAGGCAAAAAGCCGACTTAGATACCTTGATGAGCGCAGTCAAAGCGACAAAAGGGGTTGTTTATAGAAACTTTCAAACCAACGACCCTCTTCACTTTGCCAACATCTTCGCAATGATGACAGAAGATGAGTATCTGGCTCGGGCATTCAAAACAGACAGTGCAAATCAACTAGCAGAAATTGGAACATTTGCTGGGCTGAGACTGCTGTTTGAACCCAGTAAATTTGAAACCGAAATCAAATCTTTCGCTCGTTATATCCTCATTCAAGACAATGAGACTAATCAACATAATCCTGCAGCGTGGTTTGATGCTGCCAAATTACTAAAACAAAAGAGGCATGGATGAACTTGTCGAGAAAACCATTGATGGCATTTATATGGATAGATGACCCAAAAACTAACCATTACCCTGTGACTGGGTACATGTCTGGGGAAGATAAACCTGAGCAGGTAGAACGTGTAAAGATCGCTAATTTGCCGCCTGAGTACACCTACATCACCAACATAAAACCCCACCGCTTTAAAGCGTTGGGGCTAAAGACACAGTACGGGATCAAACATGCTGGCTATTATGGTATTTCAGCGGCTAATATCGCTATTGAGTTGGGCATCACTGAAACGTTATCTGAAAAGCTACCCGTGTTTTCAACAGTGATAGCCAAAATTGCTGAAAAGCTTTTTGACATGTATCAGGTTGTTCCAACTGATGAGTCCTACACCATCTTGGAGAAGATTCGCGATCATATCTACCCAGACCTTACATATCAAACATTGAGGCTCGATGGACGCGAGTCAGAAAGCCTCGGCTACGCAGTTGATAACTCCCTACAAAAGCTTCAATCGAACAATGTAAAAATAAAACCGTCATCTTCTAACCCAGTGGTTTCAGCCTACTTTCCAAAAACACCGTACTTCTTACATCTACTAGGTCAAAGCTATCCTATTCAAGAAGACTACCGAGAAACCACTGAGTTTGACGGACAAAAGATTGGAATGGATGGCAACGAAATCGTTAATGAAGAGACCATTCAAAAGCTCATCGAATACTCTCAACAGTATGCAGGTTTTATACGCTTTAAAGTGCTGTCGATGGATGCTCGGCACGAGAAATTTGTTCCGCTTGGGAGAGAGATCAGCAAAAGCTCATATCGTGAATGGGCGGCTATTCCTGAGATCATCGACCTTTGTAATTATGCACTGTTAGAGCTGTATGTGGGGTATGTTACTTTTGCAGAAAAACTGCCTTTTGCCCCAAACATCCCAGATAACAACGTTAAGTTTCTCTCCTACGTCAACGGCTCAGTCAATGAAGCGCTCTGGCTGTCATTGAGCTACAAGAAAACCTCTGAGCGATTCACCTCCCCCATTGCCTCATATATCCGCGCTTATGACCGTATCATGCTACGTCAAGCATCGATGGGTTTAGTGGAAAAAGGTTTTCAATTGGTGGGCTTTAGTAATGGCTCTACTCGGTTCATTGTCAACGGTAGAGACGAATGTCAACGCCTCAGACAGCAGATGCCAGCACACGGTTTGATACCACAATTGAAACCAGCATTTGAACAATAGAAGGAATGTGTATGTTTAGTGCAATGAAAAACACTGATGTATTTCACCAGTTAATTCAGAACGATGTCGTATTTAAACTAGCGGCTTCATATCCGAGTGAGGGAGTAATACAGACCAAAGACCTTATGCAGCTTGAAGAAGCGAGCGCAAATCCAGACGTAAAGGCAGATCTCATTAGACAGATATTTCAGGACATCAAAGTACGTGATGATGAGAGGAAAATACAACAGCTCAAATCCAAAGAGTCAGCACAACTGAGTTCAACAGAACGACCAGTAGCTCATGTTCAACCGCAAGCACTGAATGTGCTTTACTAATCGAGAGCGATAGATGTTTGGATTACCTACTTTCTCACAAGTGACTAACATGCTGGCTGATGGCATTCAGAATAATGCGTTTAGCCATTGCAATTTAATGTGTATCTCCCAACACAACCCAAATGTGATTATTAACTCTGATGGCTCTGTTTTCACCGCAATCGAGATACTCGGTACGCACCGATACTTAACTAATCAGACAGAGGTGAACTTTATTGCTGAGATTGAAGGTAACACCCAAAGCATTTTACGCGAGCCACATCATACCATTGGTCTCATGTACGTACGCGATCCATCCCGTACCCAAGACCAACTCGATTATTGCTTTCAACCAACCATCGAGACGATTGAACGTCTCGGGATAGACGCGAGGCACTTTTTTGAATCACAAAAGAGAGACCTTTTGGACAACACTGCTTTTGAACGCACCTTACTGATACTGAAAACCAAAAAACAGGCAGTTGAAAGTCTGCATTATGAACAACCTGAATTAGCAGGTGAAAAGATTGTAGTCGAGAGCATCCCTGCCGTTGCTCAGAACACGATGATGGATGCGCTAGAGCTTATTCAACAGCACAACGCATTCGTCAAGGTGATGGTTCAAGCGTTGAGTAACTACCTAGCTCTGAACGAAATAGATGGGGAAACCTATCTTAAATATTGCAAAGAAGAAGAGAGTCAAACTCCGCTCAATCATTACTGGAAACCGAAAAGCCTCAGTGATGAAGAAGACCTAACGGTGAACAACACTGAGTCCACATTGATTTCTCACCCTCCCCTTGCCTACCAAATCATTACTGATGATAAAACGCGAGTCAAAAATACAGGAGGTGTGATAGATGCTGGAAACTATTTTGTCACCACCATTGATAGAGAGTATTTCCATATCTCAAATGACTACTCTACGTTCAATGAATTTCTAAGAGCTTTAGATAGGCGTGTGCCGTTTCGTGCGTACTACGAATTGGAAACGGGTACTAAGCAGATCATGACTGAGCTTGGGATTAGGCAGGGCTGGCTTCTGTGGATAATGTTTACAGGTTACGCCAGAAACATCCATTCAGCGGCATCAAATCTGGTCATGGAAGCCGATAAAAATAACCGTACCCTACTCAAAGGGACTCTAAGTATCGCTACTTGGGGCGAAACGATTGAGAAGGTTCAGCAACAAAAGCGAGACATTAATCAGGCATTAATGAGCTGGCGCTCTCTGACACCGCGCAGTCCCAACGACACCTTTGCAGGGTATTACGCAACATTACCCGCTTTTTCAAAAAAACAATCATCAAGACCATGTATTCAAATTGCTGACAAACATATCGCAACTTTACCGATAACACGGGCTGCTACACCTATCGATCAGGGAGCACTATGCTTAAGTTCACTAGATGGCAAGCCATTTCCGATTGACCCAACAACTGCCAAACAGGATTATCAGGCAAATATGATCGCTGGTGGGATGTCATCGGGTAAGACCGTGTTTTCATCCGTCTATAACAATGGAATCATGTTCGCTAAAGGCAATATTGCTCTACCACCGCTTGCCTATATCGACTTTGGCTCTGGTGTACACAACTATCTGAACTCACTTAAGGCTTGGCTACCCGAGAGTCAATTGCACACCATCGTTTGTATTTCACTCATCAATAAGCTCGGTAATGCAGTCAACATCTTAGAGCCACAATTTGGTCTCAATGTGCTTGAAGAAACTGAAATGGGCTTTGCTAGCTCCCTGTTGTCTCGAATGATCAATGGCACATCACCTACACCCGCCAACGGACAGGTATCGAATGCCGTTTATAAAATCATCAACGAATTCTTTGAATATTTCCGAGCCAATCCCTTGCGCTATGACTCTCGCCTTGGTGAGTATGTGAATGAAGAGCAGCGATTGCATCTCGAAATAAACCAATTGATAGAGACAGGAAAAATCGTGGTGGCTGACAACGAGGTTCTCAGTTGGTACACCATTCGAGATAAGCTGTTTGCGTTCGATAAGACCACTTACTTTAAACATGCTCGTTTTTGTCACCGCCAAGGCTCGCCTGATTTGCGTGACCTGTTACGCCTCATGCAGCAATCAGACAGAATGCGTAAAGACTTGCACACATTCAGGTTAGACAGTGCGCCAACGGTCTTCTTGTTTGACCATATCATCGCAACACTCGAATCCATCACATCAAGATTCAAAAACGTTCTAGGTAAAAAGTCCCAGTTAGACGTGTCACAAGCACGAGTGGTCGGAGTCGATTTGAAAGGCGTTGCAGGTGATGGCGAAGATCCTGACACACGATTTATAAAACAAATTTTCGGAATGATTGCGAACCAACTGGCGACCAGAAATTTCTGGCGAGACCCAAACACCTTTTTGAAGCTTGTTCCTGAAATCTACCGTTATCACTATCAAACTATTCTGGATGAGGAAGCCGATTTACCCAAACACCGATATATGGACGAATACAGACAAATGAAATCGGATGAAATGGACGATGTGTTGTCACAGCAAGTACTTATTGCCCGTAAATACTCATTAATCTCAACGCTATCGTCACAGCAGCTAGATCATGCGCCAAACGACTTTATTAAGCTCGCTACTAACATCTATATGCTGACGTTGACTGACAGTGATGCTCAGGTACTACAAGAGCGCTATTCGTTGTCTGACTCGTTCGTAGCTGAGATGAAACGCAAGGTACGTAGTGAAGATGGCTTTGGTAGAATCATTTTGTATATAGGCAAATATCGAGGTATCTCGGGCTACCTTGTCCAATTGTTACGTAACCAAATAACTGCGAGCTACTTATGGAATTTCGCCTCTGATAAAGTTGATGAACAGATCAAATTGCTTTCGCGAAAACGTTATGGTGAAAAGACAGCATTTCTACGCTTAGCGAAACAGTTTCCTCACGGTACAGCCAAAGGCGAGATCGAGCGTAGACTCTCATTCACTCAGTTTGACGAAAAACCGTTAACCCAACGTGATGTTGTCAACGAAATTGTAGACAGCTTAGCCAACGTAGCTATCTAATATGAACATCACTTTTAAACAAAAATGGAAAAGGAGTTTCAATGAGCATGGTGAAATTTAGGCGACACAAAATCGAACTCTTAACTGTCTCTGGGACGGTACTTGAGCAAGGCACTGACTACGAGACAGACGTTTATTCAACAGGCACGAGAGTACACATCCAAAACGGACATGGTTTTGTAAACAGCCCAAGCATTAGCTCAAGTAGCACAAAACACATCAAGGTTTGGATACAAACAACAGAAGGTCAAGAGGTCTGTTTGGAAATAGACAATTCGGATATGAACTTCCGTGAGGGACAATCTGTAACCGCAGTTATAGCAGAGGTCAAAAAGAAAGGCTTAAGGTACGTGGCTGCTATACAGAATAAGACCACTAATACCTCTGAGGTCACAAACCTTAGCAAAGTGCAGAAAGAACTCAAAATTTTGGATTTGATACCGTCATCGAATGCAGTAGTCCTGCAACTTATACTCGGTTTTCTGGCATTAGTAGTTATAGCAGGGAACTTTAGAGATGTTTCAGATTTCGTGCCGCCAACACCCTTAATACTTGTGGTTCTGAGGATAATCTGGCTAATGATTAAGAGCCGTTCCAACCAGCGGCATTATAAAAAGGCTATGCTCGATGCACTCAACACCTAATAACAAAAGAGAAGCCTCGGCTTCTCTTTTTGATGTTTTTGAAAAAAACTCAGGACAAGGCAGAGTCGAAATATTGGACAAATTGAGAATGGCGCATATCCAGTGAGCCATTAGTTAGCCCCAACGCTGACTCAATCTGTCTGACCGTTAGAGATGCAATAGAATCATTAATGGCTTGGTTATACTCAGCAGGTGATAGGCGAACTAAAGACTCAAATGCCTCTAGCGAATCGATGCAAGAGGTTAAGGCTACAATGTCGGTAACGTAGCGCATTGCATAGGATAGGTTTTTAGATCTGAACAATGTGATTTGATCACGGTTATAGTAGGTGCGACCAAACTCGAAAAAGGCAGTATCAAAATCAAAATGGGTAACAAAAAGCTGGCTAAGCGCCTTATAATCATGTGTTCTAAAATATTCCTCATATAATTGAGGCTCGACACCAGAATGTCTCACCACAGCTCGCCTACCACCAGCAAGGCGTTCTGCAATATAGATATTATTTCTTTGTGACGATTTTTGCTGAGCTATAAAATCGTTGATGTCCATGATGGATTTTAGATCGAGGTAATCAGGGGTCAATTGGTGCTGAGACAAGTTGAATGCCTCACATATTATATGTATTAGATTTGAATCGCCTGATATTTCAGATTCCATCGTTTTGTAAAACGTATGTTCCAAACTGCTAATCCCTGCGCTTGTTATAAATACTGACGTTTGTAAAAATATGTGAATCATTATGCTACGAACTTTTCTGTATATCAATATTTCATGACGCTGCTTCAAAAAAAAATGAAGTTCGTCATAAAACACGAAGACCCAGCCGCCCCCTACCCCTTATGCAATATGGGGTACAAGCTATTGATAAAAACAACATTTTTTTATATTGGCAAAAGCAACCTAAATTGATGTATTCTATAATACACAAACCCATATCATGATACGGAGTGCTCTATGAGGGTTAATGTTAAATTTGCGTTACTAGCAATAGCCATTATCAATACCATTACAGCTTGCTCATCTAGTGTAGCTATCAACGAGACAGCCCCACCATCGAATCAGCAACGAAATCTCATAGATGTAGAGTTAGAGTCGTTCACACAAGACCTAATTGATGCCAATAATCGGTTGGTTTCGGCACGAAAAACTAAAGTTGATTTACAGTATGAACAACACTCAAAAAAACTAAAACCAACTAAATTCAGTGGCTTAGACATCAATCGGGATTTCGACTGTACTTGTGATCTCAAAACAGCCCTACAAGTGCTCTCTATCCAGCTTGGCTGGGACATGAATAAGGTTCTTGAGATTGGCAGAAAACCAGCCCAAGGCGTACCCGTCAGCGTCCAACAGCGAAATCAACCGCTGTCCCTCGTCCTAGAGTCACTAGACATGCAAGTTGGACATTATGTAGACATACGAATCGATCCCAATTTTGAGTCCATATTAATTGAATACAAATCATTAGATGCCCCAAGGTCAACTAGTTATGAAATTAATTAGAGCCATTACTTTTTTTAAAATAATGATATGCACTACGTTTGCATATAGTGCCAATGTTTTGTCCAATGACGGAATAATGCCACTTAACGAATTAAAAGACCTTAATTCTAATAATGCAGCCTACCTAGAAGAACGTAAACAGAAGTCGGTTTTACAAAAAAAGAAGATACAAATTGCAGGGGAGTACGCATTTAATCATGGCTACATGACTGAGATGCAGTACCTAGAAACACAGATGATGGCAAACAAACAGCGTTGGGACACACTTCTGGATTTCAGACGACTGTCATCACTACTCTCTGATGGGGCTGCCGCTGGAATGTACCTTGTGGGTGGGGTTGTCGATGAGATTGATAGCTCAATTAAAACCGTTGACGATGAACTCATCATTAGTGGAGATGAGCATTTCAGATATAGAAAAAAACCTACGCTTAGGGTGAGTCCTCCGCATTGGTTCGATTACGTTTTTCCAAATGAACATCGAGACCTATCCCCTCCTGCACGTTCCATGCTGCCATCGAACCAAGAAGAGCGTGAGCTATGGAAGCGAGCAACTGAAAAAGGTTGGGAACGTGGAATTGAGTCAGCACAAGAAGAATACCGCAAGCGTATGAACCACCTTTTCTCTGATCTAATTGGTATTACGAATTACTGGTATCTAGTAGAGGTCGGGATGATCACAGAGGTCAACGTTGACTCTACCAATTATCACCTAGAGCACAGAAAACTCGATGGTTTAGAAGAATTGACGATAAACCCAACCACAATCCAAATAACATCTCAAAGTCAGTTCGTTACTGACACGAGTCAATGGAGTGGGTATGCATCAAGCCAATACATTAATACGAACCGTAAAGATCTGCGTGATTCAATCATCACAGGGGCTATCGATCTACAGGAAGTACAAAACAGTGATGTCACTATCTATACAACGGAACATGAACAACTGATGGACGAACTCAGAGATGAGCAGTTTAGAACTCTCCTATCTAATTAAATCCTATGGTAGTCACGAGCTAAAAAGCACGGGCGCTCCGCAGGTAAGTGATAACTGGTTAATGACTCCCTCGCCCATTATCGTATCAATGATTGATGCTAATGCGCTGGACGTTATTCTCATCAAAGCTGTTGAGGCTAAATACAGAGACATTTATATTGCCTCAGACAACTATATCAGAGGACGAAAGGGGAACAAGTTTCAACTCATCACTAATCGTGAGTTAACTCATAGTGAAGTTGAAACACTCATGGACTCGATGACGGGCAACAAAGTTGGTCGAGCTTACGGTGGTGAATCAATCAATGATCGCTACATCGTTACTGATCGATTGAACCCCAACAAAAAAACTGCCTTTCGCTATTCTCTAACGACTCATACCAATGGTAATTTTCGAGGTCTGGATGTGGCGATTCGCCCAATTCCCGAAGATGTCCCTAAAGCCTCTGATATAGGTATTGAGGGAGAGTTATTAGACCATGTGGAATCAATGACTCAAGGCATGATACTGCTCATTGGTGGTACAGGTACAGGTAAAACCACGACCCTTGCCGCAATCATGAGGTACATTTTAGAAAAGCCATCCCATACCCGAATTTTAGAATATGGTCGCCCACCTGAATATATGTGGCATAACGTACTCATCCATCCGTCCAATGAAATCATTACGTATTCCGTTGCAGAATCGGGGGAAAGTGGAGGTGACGCTAAAGACTACGAACAAGCAATATCCACTGCTGTACGCAAAGCGCCTACTTGGGTAGCCGTGACGGAAATGACAGATCTAGAGTCATTTAAAGCAGGTATCGAATTTAGCAACACAGGTCATATCGTTTCTTCTACGTTACATGCAAACAGTGTCGAGTCAGCGTTCTCTCGAATCTATATGAAATTCCCATCCTCCGAACGTGAAGCTCTGATGGACAACCTCATTTCTGAAACTGAGATAATGGTTGCGCAAAAACTAGAAGACCGCGTTGGAGGTGAAATGATAGCTGTTCGAGAACAACTGATACTCACAACAGAGGTAAAAGACACGCTCAAAGACGCAATGGAAAATGGACTCACTGCCCTAAAGCGCTCAGTCAGGCATCTTCTGGAAATACAGCAAACATCATTCAAACAGGCAGCAGCTAACTTGTACGAACAAGGGCTAATCGATGAAGCAACCCTATCCAAGTACATGAGGTAGAAAATGGCAAACACTGACCGAGAGAACCACAAATTTAAGATTTGGATTTTTGATGCTTCCGTACTATTACCCCTACCGATATTGGGGCTAGTGAAGACCTACGAGTTCTTGATCTTCACAATTATTTGGACAATAGCGTGTGGTATCGCTGGTTTTTTCAATTACTCACTTCTCGACATTGTAAAGCGCATCTGGGCAGCGAGAACATCAACATCACACGCGAGACTAAAGAATGACCGACACACGTAAAAAATTGATTGCATACGATGTGTTTTATAATACACTAACGTCTATATGCATAAGGATTAGGCTATGAAGATGAAAAATTTGCGCACGATAATGCTCACAGGTCTGTGTGCTGCTATCGCTCTCTCTCCTACGGTTAACGCAGGTGTTTATGTATCGGTAGACTCCATTAGACCCACAACTGACCATCAACTCGCAGTTGCTCAAATTGAAGCTTCCAAAGCCCAAACCAAAGCCATTGAAAGAAGCGCGATGACCAGTGAGTTTGTACTGGGTCAAATGTTGGAATGGCAACAGGCTCAACAGCGCAGAGCTGACCAAAAGTACGATGAAACCATGCGTCAACGATTGGCTGTAGAGTTGAAGCAAGAAGACCTACTGGTTCAGCAAAAACGTCTAATGGCAGACAAAAATTCTCTTGAATATGAACGCATAGCGATGCTTGACGATTTTCATGAACAAGAGCAGCAAATGCATAAAAGAAATGTCGCTACACAGCGAGCGATATACGATGAGCAACGCAACAGAGAAGAGTCATTTTATAACACGCAAGCTGATATTCAGCGACAAACGCTTGAATTACAGAACAAAGTTGCTTCCAGTTCAGACGACCTACTGCTTGCACAGCTACAGCACAATGCACCATCCAATATCGTAGTAGCATCCAAAGACGCACCTAATTTCAAAGCGACATTAAAGCCTAATGACGGTGGCGATTTATCGGCACTTTCGCGAGCGGATTCTAAAGCACCCCTAGTGAATATGAACTCGTTTATCGAATCAATAATGCCTGATGGCTGGGTCTATACACCACCAGCGAACTCATCTAGCAAACAGATCTCATTGGTTCAAGGTAAAGACTGGAAAAGCATCATCAATCAAATTGCAATCCAACATCCCTACCTAGAGTTCCACATCGACCCTTACAAAAAGACCCTCGTCTCTCGTCAGATGTACCAACCGCAAAGTCCAAAGCAAAACGACTATATTGTGCGCTCTTGGCACATTCAAAAAAATAAGTCACTACATGAAACTCTGGATGGATTTGCTCATCAAGCTGGCTGGACACTGTTGTGGGAAACAGAAAACATTGATTATCCAATCGTTGCCCCTGCGGTGATTAACACAGACTTTAGCGGTGAGAATGGCATCGTGAACCAGCTAATGCGTTCAACTCAAGACCAAGATTTCCCACTCTTTGCCAAGTGGAACAATCACAACAAAGTTGTCGTCATCAAGAGACGCAAGTCAACACGCAGATAAGAGGAAATGGAAATGACTTTTTTTAAAAAACCACTGGCTTTGTTGATACCTCTCGTTTTGGCGGCATGTTCAACCGACCATATTGCATCTAATCAAGAGCATGAAACTAAATATAGCCAGATGTCGAGCCAGATAGACCGAGAGTTTACGTACAACACTGACCGCTTAAGAGACATGCCATTTGAGTACAGTGAGGGGTTTTATGTCCTTGGTGGCTCGTTTGAAATGGTAGAGCGACAATCTTTGCCAGCGATTTTCGATACACCTTCATCGTTTAATCGTGTGGACGAAATGACGATAGACAGCGTGATCGACATGCTGAACAAGCGATACCAACCATACGGACTTGTGATTAATCTTGATAATGAAGCTCGCAGTTATATAGCCGATGCACTTGGTGAAGAGCAGTCGTCAGGCGAAGCCATGACTTCATCAGATGATTCAACGGGCATTATTCCAATTGCCACTATTGATACCACATCACTCACGTCATCGACTCAAAAGCGCGGATATAAACTCAATTTCAACCTACAAAACGCAAGTCTTAGACAAGCGTTAGACTTGATCACTGCTAACACAAATACATGGTGGAAGTACGAAGATGGTAGAGCAACGATTTTCCGATTCAATAAAGAAACATTCCAGCTAGACACGGGAGATCGCAGTTTCCAAGCAACGTTCACTCAAAACTCATCGAGTGGTACAGACGATAATACCGTTGGGGCAGGTTTGTCATCCGAAGGCGAAGATGCGAAGCCGCTACAGCAAATTGAAGACCAAATTAAACTATTGCTCTCAGAAGATGGTGAAGTCTATGTGAATCGCTTCGACAAAACTGCAACCATTAAAGATACCCCACCATCATTAAAAGTAATTCGTGATTTCCTAGAAAATCATAATATGAGAGCTACCACCTCTTACGGGATTACCGCTCACGTATTTGAAATCGTAACAGAAGTAAATGATGAGCGTGGTATCGATTGGGAGGCTGCTTTCCAGACAGGCAGTTCAAACCTAAGCCTTACTTCTCCCAATTTTGTTCCATCTCCGAATAGTGGCGGCTTAGACCTATCACTGACGATGGGGAATTGGGACATCAGCTCAGTGTTCAGCACACTGAATAACAACGCTTCTATTTATAGCTATATCAAGCAGTCAGCCAAGACGAAGAACAATATTCCGACCATTGTTTCAAGTATTGATGACAGAGGGATCGTGGCTGGACGTTCGGTAACAGTTAACTCAGAAGGGTTTGCACAAGAGAGCATCGAAACGAAACTCATTGATGAGGGTTTTGCGGTATCTACCCGTCCTCGCCTAACCAGTAAAGGACTGATAGATCTAGAAGTTATCGTTAATACAAAAGTCATCAAAGATGTCACAAGCTTTGGTAACGCAGATAACGAAGTTCAATTGGAAGAGAATCGTAGACAGAACACGATGGGCTTTGTAGTAATGCGAGATGGACAGCACACAATTGTCAATGCATACGAACGTCTACTGACCGCAGCGGATGTTAGCCAACTCGCTGAACAGTTCCCGTGGTGGGCTGGTGGTAATCAAACAAAACGCCGCTACAAATCCAATCTAATTGTGGTTGTCCAACCAACAATATTGGAGATCTAAATGTCGGTATTTTATCCAGCAAAATTGGATGATGCTTCTTTCCTTGCTGCTGCGTTGGTGTGGCAAGCTGAAACAGGCATTGCCAATAACACTGCATACGCCAGAGCGTTTGGAAAACTGATTGAGGCACACACCTCGCAAGGTGTGCGCATAGTCAATGGCTCGACTGTCAATCTGGGTTTGGTTGAGAATAAAAACGATCTCATTTCCAACCCGAAAACAGGTATTGCTTTAGCCCCTGCACTGCGCAGAGCGTGTTTGGACAAAGCCCCTTTTTCAGATGAAGATTCAGAGAAAGACCTCATTGATATTCATGTCAGCATCTTGCCAGATGGCAAATATTACGCTTGCGGCTATCAAGGCGCACGAAACCTATTCGATTTGGTACTTACTCAAGATGCTAGTAACTCATTTGATACAATAGCTGATGAGATAGGTAGCCTCATCCTAATGGGGAGTGATGAGTTTGCGATAGCCCTACACACCACATGGCTTGAAAAAGAGGCAAACGAAAAACGAGCTTCCGACCTCAACAACCAACAGCTTACCGACCTGTTAGAAGAGGCAATTAGTAATACTCACGAGTTCATACAAGGTCACTTGGAGTTTTTCTCAAAAAACCATCACAGAGAAAATCTATTAGACCTATTAAGATCCCTTCCTGCAGACTCACTACTTCATGTTAGTGATATTTCAAAGCTGGCTAAGGCGAAATTAAATAAGCAACAAGTTGCGACCATTGGTGGTGTTCTTGCCCTCTCTTTGGTTGGGTACATGTACTTTAACGGGTCATCGAAGCCAACTACCGACCAAGCAACACTAGATAAATACAATAATTTCCAATCTATCGAAGAGCCAACAGTATCTAAACCTGTTGAGAACACCCCTGTCTATAACCCGACTGACGATAGAAATGCACTTGAAAAGATCATAAATCAAGAACGTAAATGGATAGAAACACACATCAGGATGAATGGTCATCGCCCATTTAATCATCTATATCAAGCTGTTTCAAACCTGCCTGTTGAAGCTCAAGGTTACAAACTGGAAGACGTGACCTTTGCCGACCCTTTTTCAATCGAAAAGAATACACTAGACAGCATCGTGACCAGTCAGTATGTGCGTAGAGGCAACCAAACTATTAATGAGTTCCTTAAGGTGTTTCCTGATGCAAATATAACTCTTGATGGAAACATTGGTTTAGTGGAAACCACCTTCAAAAAATCTACTCACGAAAGACCCTTTGAGTTCAAATCAGAGGACTTGGATCTAGAAAGCCTAATTTCCAGATTACAAATAATGGATCGAGAAGGTGTTATAACCAACTGGGCTTTACGTAAAGCCGTGCCGCCTAGTCGCCCCGAGAAATATACGACTACAGAGGAAAACTTACTGTCTCGCCTTAAGGTTAAAACTGACGAAGATGAAACCAAATGGCTTCATCCATTTGACGTTTACACGGTGACGGTCAACTTCAAATATTCCAATCAACTCCCACGCCTGAGTGTGGTCTTCGATGATTTTCAAACCGCTGTAATCAGCAAACTTCACTATCAAATAGCTACACAAACTGGCGCACTGGAGGTGCGAATATATGATCTCTAGAATCCCGAAAATGGTTGCTCTATGTATCGCAGTAGCATCAGCCGTACCTCATACACACGCACTTTCTTTGAAAGATTATGAAAGAATGATTCAAGAAAATGCAAACTCTAATAAAAGCTTGGATGAAAAAATTGAGCGAGCTAAGAAGCTCAAAGAACTCTATGAGGTCAACAGTGAGATCAACTTAATGATGAACCCCCCTGTTGTTGAGGTTAAGGAAACTGTACAACCTGAACCTGAGCCTGTTAAACCTCAACCAGTAGCTACATATCGTCCACCTATCGGTTACGAAATGAATACCGTCTATGTGTCTGAAATAACTATCATAGGGGATGATGCCGAGGCTGAGTTGTACGTTGATGGACAACCCGTTCGCGTAGACCTATATCAAGCAAAAAAGAATCGCACAGCTTACGCTAACCATTGCGTTGTCTCCTACGATGCAAGCGGCATCAAGTTTCGTAACCTTAAGACCAACAAAATCGTTACTAAACGAGCAATCAGTGCAGAGTCGATCTTTAAGAAGATTGACCATAACAACTCGCTAATTCAAGAGTACCAAAAGCTATATGCACTTGGTTCGTTGGAAGTTGATTTACAGAGTTCAATACAACAACAACCACTGAGCGTTTCATATCCGACAGCTTCTCAAGCTCCTGCGGTCTATGACTCCATGGCTGACTAACCAAGACTTGAAGTGGTATTAACCTATGACAGACTCGATGAAACAGCTTGATCTTGAAGATTCTACAATCACCTCTCTCAATCAACTTGGGTCGATTGGCGGCATCGTCCGTTCCGAGGAATTGGGACTGGGAGATAAATACCATCAGAACTACATTTTGATCGTTTCAAAAGAGCACAAGGTGCAGGTTAATAAAGACAATGCAAACACAAAGACAGATGCAGTTTTTTTGCTAGTCGATGAACGCATATCTAAAGGTCAGTCTCCCATCAATACCGAAGAATACCGTGAACATGTTCGATGTGTCCGTAGATACACCGATACGCATTACGGCATAAGACCACAGATCACTTATGCAAGTACTGACATCATTCTTAATGCTCTAAAGAACAGTTTGTCAAACAGTAATAATGAACACCGAAACAAGACCGAAATAGAGATTGACGAACTTCTGCTAAAAGCACATGAACTCAACGCCTCAGATGTCCATATCGTCTGCAGCGATACTGTAGGTGAAACTCGGATAAAGTTTCGTCAAGATGGTGAGCTTTTGATGTATGGTCATGAACGAAATCAGGATAGCATTCATGACTTAGCCTCCGTGCTCTATTCGTCATTGGCTGCAGAGGATGGAGCTATCAAAGATGCATCGTTTGATAGCCTCACCAAACAAGATGGCGTTATTTATCGTACGGTAGGAAGCCTCCGACTTGGAGCGCGTATCGCGAGCCACCCAACAGAAAAAAAAGATAAAAACTTTGTCATGGTTCTTCGTATGTTGGGAGACCAATATGAAACCGCAACGAAGATTCCATTCAATCAATTGGGCTTTGAATTTAATCAAGCAGCCAAAATCGCCCAATGCTTATATGGCAAAGGCATAGTTCTCATTATCGGTGAAACCAACTCTGGTAAGAGTGTAACGATGGCTAACATGATGATGGAGATAGACGAAGAATCAAATCACACTCGTCACATAGTCTCATTCGAGAACCCGATTGAAAGGCAAATCAATGGGGTAAACCAAATAAACCTCATTGATTCTGGTGCATCATCAAACTCAACTTTGGACGACTCATTCAAAGCCGCAATGGAATTTATCGTTCGAGCTGATCCTGATGACGTAGCCGTGGGGGAAGTGAGAGACAAGAGTACCTGCTCGTCATCACAGCAACTCGCGCTCACTGGTCACAACGTACTTGCTACGATGCACTGTGATTCTCCATTCGATGTGATGGAACGAATGATAGGTCTTGGGGCGTCTGAGCGACAGCTTAAGAGTGGTGAAACGATGAAAGCGGTGGTGAGTCAAAAGCTGTTTAAGAAACTCTGTCCTCACTGCTCACAAACTATTTTTGAACAAACAAACCTAACTGCATTACAGCAAGCAGCCGTAAAACAGCTTGCCGAAATGGGGCTTTCTCACAAGCTGGATGTAGTGAAGTTTCGTAATGAAGCTGGTTGTGACAAATGTGACTACCGTGGCATTAAAGGTCGCAGACTTGTCGCAGAGATTGTTGAATACACAATACCGATCCTGCAAGCCCTCGCTGCAGATAACAAAGACGAAGCAAAACGCCTTTGGCTAAACGATAGTGGTTTCTCTAGAAAAGACGTTGCGTTGTTCTGCATATTCCAAGGTCTTATCGACCCTACCAATGTCATTGAACAACTATCTGATTTGAACGAAACATACCATTTACGTGAGCAGTTCGATATACAACACCCAGCGGAGATTTACGGATGATCACTCGCACTCGATTTTATTCAATTTATGAAGATAAATTGGCATACCTCCGCAGCAATACTACGGAAACCATCAAAAATGACTTCGTTGCTTTTATTGCTCGTAAGATGCTAAAAAAAGAAGAAGTGATTGAGTACATCAAATTCATTTTAGAGTTGGTCGGTGCTGGCGCGAACTTAACTCAAGTGGTAGATGCACTCGATGAGACTATCGTTGAAAGTTATCCGAAGTCTTACCAAAAAATACTGCTTAAGGTTTTTTACAAAAACGTAAGAGACCGATTCAAGCAGTCGAAAAATGCTGACATCTTTGATGCGTTGAAACCGTATCTCAATGATAAAGAGCAGATGATTTTTAAAGCTGCCCCGACACCGCTCGAAGGTCTGAAAGTCATCTACGACTCATCGCAACAGGATGGGAAGTTACGCAAAACCATCATTGGCGCAGCGGTTATGCCCTTCGTCTATTTTTTGATAATCATTGGCTTAGTGAACGGGACACAAGAGCCTATCATCGGTAAGTTCACCGCACTGCTGGACAAGCTTGGTGCGAATGCTGGCTATTCTATGCAAACCGTTGACACCTTCAACCGCTTCATCATAGAAACTCAAGTGTTCATGCTGCCATTCGTGATTTTCCTAGTGGCTCTATATGCGTATCTCATCCCAAATCTTTCAGGTGCGCCCAGAAACCTTATCGAGAAAGTGTTCTTAATCGGACTCCCTTTCAAAATGTCGCGTGACATAAATGCTGGACTGTTTTTAACGTCATTGGCTCTACTTTATCGCAACGGCATTAACACGAAAAAGGCTTTAGGTATTATTGAAAAAAGCTCTACCCCATTTATGAAGCACCACATCAATCAAATGCTTGAGGTGCATAGCCACACAGGTTCAGACAGAAAAGCCATTCAAAATGATCTTTTCCCTACTGACATTAATCACATGCTCTCAATATTTTTCAGGGTCGCAGACCCAACTAAACACATGGAGGAAATCTCTAAAAATATCATCGAAAAAATTGAAACAAAGGTCAGAGCGATTTCTATCGCCATCAACACTACAGGCAGTGTCGCTTTGGCTCTCTACCTCGTTGGCTTAGTGCTCGCAATGATGGAACTGCAAGGCGCAGTGAATTCATAAATAAAAATGGAATACAAACGTAAATAAGGTAATTGATATATGAAACGTATGAGTAATTTACAATCTCGCAAAAAGCAGAAAGGTATTGGTCTTATCGGTGTTGTCTTAGCCGTTATCATTGTGGGCATCATATCTGCGGTTGCTGTAAACCAATACAACCAACAAGAAGCCGCGACAAACCGTGACAACTTGCGCATGGAGCTATTACGATTCTTCGGTACGATGAAGGAAAATAAACGCGCCTACGGATCATACGCTGGTACAACAAACCAGTCGGTCTATCAAAGTGCCAAACTCATCAGTGATATGTACAAGTCCACTACAGCAAACCAATTCATTACTCCATATACCGATGATGGACTTGATTTTGCACCTGTAAGCACTGCAACAGATAGAAGCGGCAAATCATTCACATCAGCCAATAATTACATTCAGGTAACGCTTAAAGACGTACCTATCGAAATGTGTGCGGATACAGTGGATGACTACATAGACGCAGTGGTGCAGGTTAATGTTGGTGGCACTCGAATCGATGGTATAGCTGCCCGTGATACAGCTTGCGCATCAGGCACGAAAGTCAACGTTGTTCTGACTAATCTGTAATTCTGTAGTAGGTGTAACTATGCGTGAAATGAAAAAACAAAGTGGATTCATGCTCATTCAAGCGACTCTGGCACTGATATTAGCGTCAATGCTTTTCTCTGCTTGGGTCAGACAGCGTACCCACGACATTGATCAAGAAACGTATAGCCTAGAAGCGAAGCGTATGGCAGAAATCGTTCATGCTGTGGTGCGCTATCAATCCTCTGGGGGAGACTCATCATCAGGTCTCCTTGCACCTACGGATCAACATAATGTGAGTGGACAGCCCTTTCGCAATGGGACGACTCACGTTGGATTGAACTGGCTAAAAGAAACTACTTGCTCTGGGGCAACCTCTGCCCCTTTTGAACTGCTTCCATGTACGAAAGCTGACACACCGTTAGTCGGTGATGCATCTCAATATCGCTTTACAATAGCTAACGATGGCACGCTGATCACCACCACTTTCTCGGTTGTGAATTCATCAAATACATCACAAGGTATCGTGATTAACGGCAACCTAGCCCCTGACGTTGCAGGGACACTTTCAGCTAAAGCTGAACCCCTAATCACATTTTCGAGTTCGGGTGGCGTGAATACCAACTTTATTCCGAACCAAGCAACTGCGATGCCGATTGTTGACATATCCATTGATAATGAACACTTACCTTACTTAACCCCAACAGGGAGCGTTCCTGTGGTCGGAGACCTACGCTTTAAAGATGGCGCTGGTATCGTATTTGAAGATCTGGCTGACATCTCGGGGGTGGATGAAATATTCGCGAATCGTTTTGTTGATAGAGGGAACACCTCAAAATACATTGATGCTGCTGGTACAAGTAAGTTGACCAACGTTGACCTAACGACCATTAACGGTACAACTGCCAACATGACAAATGTGAACGCCTCCAACAAAGTGAAAGGTTCAGTGCTTGAGGGTACGACAGGTAATATTACAACCGTTAATTCAACCACTACCAATACAACGGACATGACTGCTACCAACGCTAAAATTACCAATGCGGAAGTTCAGTTTATCAAGCAGACCTCTTCAACCTTACAAAACCAATTTCTCGGTGAGGTACGGGTCGGTAGCAGCTCACAGAACACAACAATTGGTAAAGGTCATATATTCACTACGGGTAATATCTACGATCAAAATAACAACAACTACATGATAGACCTGTCTGGAACATCTCGTGTACATGATTTAGCCATTGGCAACGCGAAAGATGCGCTACTTAGTGACCGTCTTCCAAACTTTATCCATATCGGTGTGAAAGTCGTACGAGCAAACGACCTGATACCCCAACCGAGCTGCGGTACAACGGGTACAGCCCGTTTAATTCTAACCCCTCAACAATGGACAACGTATTTTCTTGATCAAGGCAATATCAACATCAACAACAACTTGAATTACCTAAGTGCTACCGTTTCAGGGTCAAACTGGCGCGTAAACATCAAAACGCATCGGGTTAGCGACCAAGCTATTATCAACGATCCCAACGGTGTCGCTCTTGCTCAAATCTACTGTTATTACCCATAAAGCTTGAACTTACAGAAATCATGACATATATTTATAGAGTCAGTTAAACAAAGGTAACACCATGAAATCATTTTTAAAAAAAACCTGTACGATTGCCATAACTCTATTTGTTGTTGGTTGCTCCGCTACCCAACATGGCAGTCCCATTAATTTCACAAAACTTGAGCGTTTGTCTTTAGGACTATCAACTCAAGATACAGTAAAAGAAACGTTTGGATACCCACAGACTATTGAGTATCCCGACACCCGAACAATTTATAAGTACCGTTTTTATCAAAAGAAATATGCAAATGTCACAAAACAAGGTGTAGATTTTGTGTTTAATGATAAGCAACGGTTAATAGACATTACCATCAACGATGCAAGTGACTTCGGAGAGCCAAATCAACCTCAATAGTGGTTTGTCTCCCGACAAGGGGGAATATGCGCCTTATTAATAACAATACGACTCGTTATGCAGTAGCGTTCACCTTTGTGTTCGCTACCCTGCTCTATACAGGTATCGTTCGTAGAACGTTCTACCTCTTACCCATCGCAGCAACAAAACTCTTCACTGGCTCTATAGGGCGACTCATCGTGCTAGTCGGTATTTTCAATGCGGTTCTATACACTCGATACATTGAACTACCTGTTACATTGTTTCTAGACAGATTGAGCCACCTAATGACCTACTCTGATGTCACAGGCTCTCTATATGAAGTGATTGAAGGAATTTCGAGAGAGGCGATACCACAAAGCTATGAGGCTCTAAAAATCACCTGTGTGAACTTTTGGCATAAAGAGCTTTTTTTCTTTATTCCTATGTTTGAATACTGGCTGCTAGGCTTCATGTTTTTGGGTATCCTTATCATGTCCATTACCTTTGATTGGATACGAAACCGCTTAGTACATGTATAGGAGCGGCAACCATGCCCTTAAATCCCCTTCCTTAAGGGCATGAACAAACCTACCTCGTGAAGTAAACTCATCATTGATCACCGCGAAAGCGTGATAACAATAGTTCAGGTACAAAAGAGCGCAGACAGCAAAAGCAAAAAGATTAGTCATAAATCTCAGCCACAACCCCCCACTGACATTAGCGCTAAACAGTAAGTCAGTCCCACTATCTAAGAAACCAAAGAACCCAAATGCCAAGAATGCAATGACTATGTACAGGCTGAGCGCAAGGTTGCGCACGTTTCGGTTAAACACCTGCTCATCCACACCAAGACTTTCCACCAGCGTATAGCGTATCGGTAATTTCTCATCTTCGAGGAACGCAAGCTTGTTTACCTCTGCGTTCCCGTAGACCATGAACTTAAAGTCATGAGCGATCTGATTGAGAAAGACTTGCTGATAAGTGCTATTGGTCTTTAGCTGACCGACTGTACAATCTGCACTGACCTTAAAGTGATGATAGACAACCTTCCGAATAACACTAGGAGAACGAACTTCCTCCACTTTAACGACATCATCTTTCTGCCCCTCATTATAGGGAGCAATATCATGCTTTTCTGAATAGTCGGAAGGAGCATAGCTTTGTGGCAAGCTGTGGGCTTTTACCGTTGGTAAGGTGTAATCATCATTACTATTGGACATTATGCATTAGTCTCCGAATGTTCACTTTTTTTAGTCTTTGGATCTTTTGCATCACTGGCGCTTGGTTGAGAGCCTGTATTCTTTTTCTTGCTATTGTTCTCAAATGCCCCTTTCAGCTCATCCATCTTTTGCGACAAACCTGTGATCCCATTTTGGGCAGCCGCATAGTCCTCGGCATTAGAGCCGAATGCTCCACCCGTGATAATTGAGCTGAACCAATTGCCTACTACGTCAACAAGCATTGAGATAGTCCTAAACGTGTAGAGACAAATATAAAATGCGACAAATGCATAACCTACAAAGAAAATGATTGTGGAGAGAACATTGTCTAGGACGCCAGCACTAGACAGTTTATTTACGAAGGTCGTTAGCCATACAACATTTAAGATTGAAAGCCCGACATAGCCGAGTGTCAGACTCATCCAAAACCCAATCACAATTAGCGATTGCCTTAGAAAGATACCAAACAACAAGCTCAAGATTCGCTCCGTATCAGGTGCGAACATACCATCCCCCTTGGGAGCAGCCATGAGGATAGCGGTCAAAGGTATAGCCGCTTGAGCAGAGTACAATGTAAAGAACACCCCTATTAAAATGAACACCCAACCAACCGAAGGTATAAGCGGAATTCCGTACATGGCAATTAAACTGGTCAGAGTTAGCGCCCAATACATCTGGCTTAAGGCTGAAATTAGGTCGTTGCCCATTAGGATAATGGTACGAGCAAAAGTTTCGGGTATGAGCATCAAGATGGATGACGCACCACCTGTCCACACGTTCATACCGAGAACTCGACCTTCTTGGTTGAGCTTTAATGATTGAAAGAAAGCTTCTAAAACTCGACTTGCCATACGCATTGAATATGCCAAATCGCGAGTGTTTTCCCCCATTTGATTAAGAAGTGCGTAAGGAGAGGTTGTTCCGTGCAAATCCAACATGATGCTATTTTCGGTAGCTGAAAGCATTGAACGGTTATCACTAACCGAACCTAGTAAAACACCTGACTCCCCAAAATTTAACCAATTGCCAGCTCCCCAAATTGACTCAACCACCCAAATAGTCGCTTTTGTAAAAAAAGCGAGATCTTGTTTGGATTGAGGCGTTGGTACAAAGTACGATGCCCACATACCCGTATCAACTGGATAAGTTTTGCCGTTGACTGAAATTGTGTCTGGTAAAGAGTCCGTGACTTGTCCCTTTGTGCTTGAGTGAGCCAAGATAACATCAAAGCCTTTAAGGACATGACCAGCCGATTCACAACTGGGTTCGTTCTTGTCTAGCCGTTTATTGATAGCACTACCTATCGAACCGAAGAAACCTGCTTTTTGACAAAGCTGTACATCGGATATGTCATTGGTCTTGACCGTAATCCCGTTAATGTGTCGTTCCACACCATAAAGAATATCCGAGATCCCTTGAAAAATTGCCCAATATGAACCTGCAGACACCCAACCATTGAGGTACTTATCGTAAATCATATTAGAAAAACTAGATGTTGATGAACCATCGGTAGTACCACTGAATGTGGACAACATAGACTCAGAAGCCAGCTCACCCTCGGCTTTTTCAAAATAGGACTGTCTGAGAGTGAGGTAATTAAGAGCATCCGTAGCGCGAGCTATTTCGTTTTGTAGAACTTTATCACCATACCCATTTTGCAGAGCACCTATGTTCAGCACCTTATCTGGTTCGATGGCATTATCACCCTTTTGGTCAGCTACCGTATCTCGCAAATCTTTATAACTGAGTGCAGAGAACGCCCTGTAATAACGATCAGCAAACTGCTCGAAATTTCTGAGTTCGACCATATATCTATTAACAGCAGCGTTAATGTTTTCTGCTTTTAGTTTGGTTAATCCCAAGAAAAGGTTGTTAGAAATGGTATCTAATACCGAACCCTCGTCACTTGAAGCAGTCGCTAAGTAATCAAGCGCAACAGAGCCACACGCTGCAGCTTTACCACCAAAATAAATCTCCTGAGTGAAATAATAGTCAGAGTGACTTTCCATCGCCTCTACATCAGAAAGTGAGTCAACACCTCGCAAACCTCGCTTCATACTTCCCTTTGTGGGATCAACTTGAAAAAGCTCGTTGATATAAAAGCGATTCTGACCAGCGTCTTTCCCCACTGTCTGATAATAAAATTCATTACAAACGAAAACAAAAGCCAATGAGCGCGATTTACCATACGTGTTTCTAATATTGTGGTTAGAAGAGATGTTGTATTGAAGCGCCCCAGAACCACTTAGTTGCCATAGCGTATCCGCTACTGCTCCCCCCCAAATAGACGTGTAAGCTACTCCCACCTGTCCATTACCAATATGGACGTTGTGCTCAGCAAGTTTACTCACACCATACGTGGTCGGCATAATAACTAGCAAACCAAGAGAGACTCGCAGAACGGTAAACGGTGATTGACCTGCTAGGATGTTTGCGGTTGCCGCTCCGCTAAAGATACCTTTGCCTCCAATGAAGACAATCATGCACATCAGCCCGAAGATAGCGACTATATTCATTGCGGCTATGAGCAACATCAAGGTTGAAACAGGATGGGTTATAGCGACATCTGCCCCTGTTAACGCATAGACCCATTGCCCAAGACCTAGTGAATACCAATGCATTATTGAAGGGTTAACAAAATTATCTAATATCGAGGTTTCATCCATTTTAGCTACCCCCAGTGAACATTAACCAAGTCTCAGTAGGACGCATTAAGAGTGTGCCCATGATGATTTGCATACAGCAAGCCATAAACCCTTTCTGCGGTTGCCCAGAGCCTCCACCCAATTTTGAAAACGACACCCACCCCATCGTGTAACAAATAGTGCCGAGCATCGCTATAACTGCGGTGAAAAACTCAAAGAACGTTTTGTTGACAGCATGTTCAGTCCAAGAGCCAGAATTGTAGATGCCTAACTCATAGTGAATACAACCAACGGAATCACCTGCGCTACAGCTAATTGAGCGCAGAACATCTACTGAGTAAGGTTCAAAAGATTGGAACAGTAACGTGTTACTGACTATGGCTTGACCAAGCCCGAAACTCGTTAGGAAAACGCTTGCAACTACTTTGGCTGCGATTTCTTGTAGAGAGACATCAGCCATTTGCATCGACATCATCGAATAGTTCCCCGTCAGTGATCTGACACGGTAAATCGACATGATAGCGGTAAACATTAGCACCACACCGATAGCTAATGCGAGTCTTTCCACCAGCCAATATAAGGCGGGTATTTCAGAGGTTAATACATAATTAAGTACGTCCTCTAATTTCGATCCAGTACCTACAACCTCTGATTCTTCCATGCTATTGACTCATGACTTTTAATTGAAGAGCAGCAAGCGCATTAGTAGAATTAACGGCTTCCAGTTGAAGGAAATTCAAACGAAGTGAGAGGGCTTCCATTTCACCTAGCATTCTGATGACCTGCTCACTTGAGGTCATCTTACTGTCTGTATCAGCCATCCTGTTCCAGTCATGTTTTTGAGCAGGGGTTAGCTGCTCCCAATTGGTAGGTAGTCCATCCTTATCATTGGTGTTCGACAGTAGTTTTATAAATTGCTCGCTGTTGTAGTAATTAACTTGCTCTTCCAACATTGCCATTTGGCTTGCGCTACCGTCAGGTTGTGGTTGATTCATCCTTTTGATTCTACTCAGTGCGCCATTGGGTATCGACCGTAAAACATGCCCCCTCGCCCATGTACTGACCTCTAAAGAGCCACTAACAGAATTCGGGTCTAACATGTCACCATTAGCTAATCTTGGTAGGTCGTCAGGCTCTTCCACACCCAAAAGGAGAGATAAAGCCAAGTCATGCTCATCTGCATTTTCTGGTGTCATTGGAGCGTCTGAAAGTCCAAGTAACTTAGAGCCATCGAGGACATTTAATAATTTACTGCCATCTTTGTCCTTTACGGCATTGTTAATCTCAGAAGCTATTTCATTTCTACGGTTCTGAACTCGATCACAGTTAAGCCCACTACCTCCTGTACCACAATCGGTTATTTGAGATTGATTGTTTTCAAAGAGGGCTTCGGTGAGTGGGTTTTCACATGTCGAGGTCATGCTATTTAAATAACCCTTTACTCGCTTGAAGGATTCACAAGCTGACGGTGAAGCAGAATACCGCTCTTCGGAAGCAGCATTTTGAGTTGTTGAAATCGCACTGGTTGTAGCCGAGATATTAGCACTTTGCATATATTCTTGGCGCATCATCTCGTAAAGTGAAATAGCTTTGTCTTGAGTCATCGTAGCTAAATACATGCTCTTTTCTTCAAGCCAAATTGCGGCTGTTTTTGCCATTTCTTGTAAGTGCAATGCATTACCAGTTGGGTCGGTGCATACCACCGCAAAGGCAGGGGAGCTACTTAGCGTGAACACGAGTAACGTGAGTGGTTTTAGCCTCATAGTTCTATGTCCTGATCGAGTGCGTTCGCTAACTCATTATCATCGAGTCGTTTAGTGTGCTGAACCTCAAGGTCTTTAAAGTCATAAACTGGTTGGTTTGCATTCGTCACCAAAGAGACCAACTCTTTAGCCTCACCCTCAGTGGTTGGACTATGAAAATCTGTAATTTTTTTCAAAAAGTCATCAAATGAGAGAGCAGTATCAGGGTTATGTTTTGCCATAGAGTTGATAGCCAATACGTCAACGTCACGCTGTAACGCACCGATGGCAATCACTGAACTTGAGAATTTCATATTGTAAACTTCCGTGCTAATATGCATTTGAATATTATAAATCAAATGACAAAAACTACAATGACAGATTCTCAAGCTCAGCCAACACTTACCGACTACAAGGTATTTAAAGATCGTTATCTATCACAATTTAGCCAAGAGACTTTAGAGTACCTTGGAACACTAGAAACGAAAGAGCCTTGGGCTATCTATGTACAAATGGAACGCATAGTTGAGACATTTAATATGCTACCAGCCATTTGCAACAATCCGTTGGAGGAAAGGGACTTAGAACTGATCTCTAAACTCATTCGTCTAGTCGCCTACCTACCCTTTCGTGAGTCGATGACCGCTCTGGCATGGCTAGGATTCGAGAACGAAGAATACGGTTACGCCATCTATCGTATTGCCTATGACTGCTATAACGATAACAGCGCAGAATATGCAAATGCACACATCATCATCGAACGTACAAAAGTGATGGCTAGGATAGCCATGCTGCATCAGATCATGGGAGTAAAGGCATGACACGAACCCTCACCCTTTCGTTATCAAGTATTGCGCTAGCTTTAGTAACATCAGGTTTTTCTACAAAACCGAATGCGGCGGAAACATGGACGCTGGAATTATCACAAAGTTGCGATTCATTTACTCTAGAACTCCCCTTACCTGCATTAGATGCCTCATGCGATCTCGACACACGCTCAGGCAACCCGAGTAATTGGTTCAATCCATTTGAAACCTGCTCTCTCGATTTTGACATGATTGGTCTACCTACAATGGGCGATATTGCGGCTGGGATTGCAGGTCAAGTATGTGACTTGGTAAAAGATGTGAAAAGCCAAACAATCGATAAAGTATTGGATGAAATCAATGCCACCATTCCAGATGACATTTTTGATGACATCACGGGCGAGCTAGACCTCAATGGTTCATCAGGTTCATCAGGTGGAACAGACACCAGTTGGCGTGATAATGACGTGGCGCAACCCGACCAAGACAATCAGACATGCTACACCTCGGATGTCAATGGAAGCACCATCACAGTACCTTGTGATATTGCGCAAAGCGATCCTAACAATGCCAATGCCTGTTATTTTAAATCAACCAGTTATTCAAATCCGTTCACCTCTACAGAATGCTCACGTTACACACAAGAGAGCGAAATATGCATTGCTGACTGGGTTAGAAACAATGAGACAGGACAGTTAGAACCCCAGCTATCGCAATGTACTACCGCCTTAAGGCAAACCAACGCAGAAGCTTGTTCAACATCTTCTGGTGGCATTTCGTATTGTCGAGACCTGAACCAAGAGCCATCTCAAATGCAGCGTTTATGCTCTATCGCGAACGAATACGGGTCAACTACTGGCTCTTGCTATCAAATTGACAAGACATGTTACGGTCATTTCAATGGTGTTTTTCAAGCTGCATCATGCTCGCTATTTCATGACAACTATTTCAACCAACAAGCACAAGGCAGTTATGATGATTTCTGGTCGAACATCCGTACTACTGACAGAAAGTACAGTCACGGCTAATGTAGTTTGTCGTCTGACTGGACTAGAGACATTTTCAACCCGAGGGCATATCTATGATTTTGCCTTAGAGGACAACATAGTGTCTCTTAAGCCAAAGTCTATTCCTTTGCTTGAGCGCTTACGACTGTTTAACCGTAGTGACTTACATATCTTGATTGCGACAGATAGTGACCAACAAGGCGAACTTATTGCTGCACACGTTAAGGCACTAACGCCAAAGGCAACCCATCAGCGCGTTCATATTAGGTCGCTGACCTCCGAAGACATTTATACAGCCATAGATAGACCTACTGGTTTTTCTGAAAAACTGGCAACGGAAGCAGCATACCTAAGAGTTCTAAACCTACGACTAAAAGAACAATCCAAAGGAGGTAGTTTTCTAACGACTACAGGGCTTACTCTGTCAAAAAGTCTTCTTGAGCGTGGCACTTCTAGAGAGTGGACAAATCACACTGTAAACGTGGGCGGTAAAGAGCTATACACCAAACTTCCACCAGCGATGAACACCATTCATCCAATCAAAGTCAATAAGATCCAACCATGCAACACGAGAGCTATCGCAACTGCTGCTGTGTTTAGTAACATACCCAATGTTCACGAGCAGCTTCAAAACGCTTATGAAAACCAAGAATTGTCATACGTTCGCACCGACTCAACGACATTACCTCTTTCAAACTCACTGTATTCTGGGCATACAGGAACAGATGAACTGAATGATGCTCACTACGCTCTTCACAATTTGACACCGTACGACAGCGATCTAACAAGGCTTGTTTACAAAATTAATGAGTCAGCTTGTACAGACAATCTTCATGCAGTTGAGCTTGAATCGGGGTTTGGTGCGACAATAGCAATCGATGAGCCTTTACCAGACCATAGGATAACCCCCGAACAAGACATAATGCTTCATCTAGCCACCGACCCTGACACTTTTCCTTCGGTCATTACTAGTCATACACCCAAATACCGTCAATTTCTATACAATGGGGAAAGCCTCAATCATAAATTAATGGACAGTTTGTTACTTGAGGGGAAGCGTGTAATGCCTGATTTAATCGAGCATGGCGTTAAACGAACCATTGAGCTTTTGGCGATTGAAACGCCACAGATGCAAGTTCAAATGAGAGAAGCTATTGAAGCCGAACAACTGGCATTAAAAAAGCCTGTAAAAACAGGCTTTGCACTGGACATGATAAATCCAATGTAGGTGGCACGTTATCCAGACTAAATGGCTTTCTGGATTAAATCACTAACCGACAAGTAGCCTCGGTGAACTTTGCCGTTACTAAACACATGAAGCGGAGTAGCGCGTGAGGTAAAGAGATCCCCATAGAGCTTTTGTCGGTGAGCGGTAATTACACACTCTGAATTAAAGTCAGTATTAGCAACAGAAGGAAGCTCATTGGACAGATAATGTCTTGGCTGTCCCATCAAGGTGTCAAAGAGTTCTGCACGTTCTGAGTTGTCATCAGTGGAACACATAACCGAGAGCATGTTTTTGCCCATCGTTGTGTAATCACCATAGGAAATCTGACCGTTCGCATTGATGCGTTCTCTATAATAATCTCTTCCGTATGGATACACCTTAACGGATATTCCTTTGGCTAACAGTGTTTCTATTTGCTGATGCTCCTTCAAACAATAACTGCACGTATAGTCACTAAAAATGGTGACGGATGCCTTTTCATTCGGAGCTTCATACTTAATGAACTCGGTGGAAGGTAGGTTGGGAACAACCGCCCCTGCAAATACTTGTCCACATTGGATACGAGTATTGGCGTCAAATTCCGTTTGAAACATATCGTACAAACTAGATAGTTCGGAATGCTTTTGAATGTTCTGCAGACACGACTGCTCTAAGCTTACCTGCTCTTGTGTGTACCCCATAACAACCACATCAGAAGTCGGTGGCGTAGTCAGTTCAGGTAATGATGGTGCTGGACTTAACGATGATTGAGGTGGGGCTACTGGCTTAGGTTTCTTATGAACATCCGAACCACTTAAGAACGAATCTACACCGTCAACTCGTGCTCGCTTGCTAATTTCTTCTTGCCTACGTAGCGCATCGAATTCCTCTTGGATAACTCGACTGACTACTACATTGTCTGCGAGTGAAAGTACGTCACCGTTGATTAATACCGAGCCACTTGCGTCCGTAAATAAAACCTTGTCGTTTAAGTAAACAACAAACAGATCTGAACCCTCAAGCGGTTTAACGAAAACCTCTGCCCCTGTTGACTCTTTGAGACTATGTGTAAGTTCAGTTACATGGTTTGTACTGGCATGGGCAGAAAGGCTAAATGACAGTGCAATTGCGCCTACTATTGAAGTAAATTTCATTGTGATTCCTAAATGTTTGCCGAGTGAATTTTGGTGATAGAAACTGGTGGAATGCTCTCGTCTCGTTCATGAGCATCATTGATACAACAGATGTGTAAAATCGAAGAGCGAATAAGTTCATCGCTATGGCAGGGATGAAGCGGAATAACCATTTTTAGTCGATCTACTTCTAAACTCGAAGTCGATTCTTGACCATAAGAGCGCTTTAATACTTTCTGCTTTTCTACCTCAACATCGAAATAAAGATTCAATACCGAAAGGTCATCTACTACCGAAAATGATTGCCAGTTTATTCGCCCAAATGCCCCCCACAATGCCTTTGGTACTCCAAGGTAAGCATTGATACCATCAACAATGAGACCGATATGCGAAGCAAAATAATTGCTCATTTCCAAACTGTTTTTTTGCAAAACCATATCGTGCTGAAACTCAGTAAAGAGACTCACATCAGGTCTATTAAGTAGTTTGGCATACACGGCTGGTTTGTAGAGTGACGGTTTGCGTACGTTTTCCATGCATCTTATCCATTTGTTTTATAATATTCATACCGCTATACTGTGGATATTATAGACAGAAAACGCAAGTGAAAGCCATGACTATTGAACGTACCTTTAAAAGCTACTTTGAGCGCCTCGCTACACAACGTCACCTAGAGCCTAACAGTCTTGAATACTCAGGTGTTCGCATAATCACCGATGAAGGAAACAACAAATTTGAAAGCAATGTCATGCTTCTCACTCAATACTTTGCATTTACCCTCGGTAAGTACCTAACTTCGGGCGCGGTTGTTGAAAAAAATGGAACACTACTCGTTCTGGACAGTCGCTATCTTACTGAGAATCAAACAGCGGCTCTCAATAAGCATTATCATGGTCATAAGCTTGAAGCCATTTCAAAGCACGAAGAGTCAGTGGTCATTGCTGGCGCTATCGAAACAATCTGCTTTGCTGGACAAGAGTACGTAAACACCCCATTCGATTTAGGCAGTCGTATTGTCAGACTTCGCGAGAATCTTGTTGTGCCAGAGTTTGTACGAGTTGCGTACTCTAGCATTGTGTCACCTAACCGTCAGTCTCTCAATACACCTTTAACCCCTGACCAAAACCCGACTCAGCATGTCACTACGCAGCAAAGCTTGGAAATTACCCATGACCAAAGCCCTACTCCGTAAAATTGCTATCGGTGCTCTTTGCACAATATCACTCAATGCACATGCATGGTTGGTATGGACAATTGTAGATCCTGTACGTGACTACAACTGGGAACTTAAGTCTCTCAGGGATTACCTGATCTTAGCTGAAAAGAAATTAGCCAATATAGACAAAATGATTGGTGAACAGATGCTCAGTCAACTTCAAATGTTGCGAGAGGAATCTAACGAGTCTAGTAGCATCCGAGCAGTAACATCAGCACTGTCAATCACACAAAACCTTGCTGCTGCGTCTCGAAGTGAACCTTCGGCAGTAGAGATAGTGTGCGCTTGGATAGAAGCAGGTAAGACAGCTCAACCGAGCAGTAGTTGCGGTTCAATCGTATGGTATAGAGCGGAATACGAAGTCAAGGCACTAGAAGAGCGTTTTATCGATCCTGAAAAAGCCGATGGTAAGTATTATCGAAATATTTTCGATGAAAGCGTAGATGGAGTAAGCAATGAGAAAGCAATTCTTCAAGTTATCGGAAACGATGTACAAGCATACTCACACGCTGTTAATAACTTTGAACTAATTAGCGAATCAAGCAGTAGCAATTTTGAAAGCGTCTCTAACCTACTCTTTGACTATGGTGTAACCCTACCCGACCCCAACGAAGTATCACGCTTACCTAACGCCTTTAGTGTTGATGAGTACCTACAGTATTTCCACTCCAATACCGCGAAAGCGTTCGTGACTCGATCATTAAGAGACCGTACCGAACACTCAGGCAGTTACGCCAAAGATGCTGCTTTGATTGAATCTGCAACCGAAACGGCTATAGAGCGACTTAATGCTGAGATTGGAGATGTAGAAATGTCTGATCAAGCTTTAAGAGTCTTGGCTACATCCCGAGCACGAAATCTAAAAAATGAATTCAAACTACTGGAACTAAGACATCGAGAGCAAGCGGCTACTGCCCTAGCTCTCAAGAAGCACATGGAATTACAAGGATATTAGGTCTATGAGTGATTCACTAACCAATGATGACTTAAAAAAAGAAATTGAAGAAAAGAAGAAAGAGCTAGATCAGCTCAAAGAGGCGACTCACGAAAAAATGAGGGTTCTGAATAACGTTGACGTTATGTACAAGGGTATCAATATGCAAGATGTCTACGCGCCTGATCCTAACGCCCAAAAGAGTGAACCAACACAACGCCAAACCACCAGCAATATGTCCCCCTTTGCGAGTGCTTTACATGCCTTAGTGAACTCAAAAAACAAACCCCAATCACCTAGGGTAAGCCTTGAAGAAAATGCAATTAAGCTGGCAGAGCGAAAGGCAGCTATGGGCGGTGAGTCCAAAGTTAAAAGCCTTGCCGATAATATCAATCAACAACTAGATAAAGTCATGTCAACCGATACAACAGCCTCAGAAGTTGAAGCCGCCTTTAAGCAGATCCGCACCGATATTGCCCAGATAAATCAAGAAATGGCATTGAACCTCAAAGCTACTCAACACGTCAACGGTGACAATCTCAATCAGGCAATCGATAGCATCAAACAAGATAATTCCTATCTTCAGAAACTAGCTACACGCATTCAAAAGGATGCGCCCTCTTTGAACATACGAAATGACATCCTACCTGATAGCGCAAAAATCGACTTCCATGCCTTTGCTGGAAAAATATCAGACAGTGTGAATAACCTAACATCAACTCTTAAAAACTTTGCTAGCAAGTTGATGCCATCCTCACAAAGCCCAACGACATAGAGGTGAGTCATGGAATACGCATCTGCTCAAAGAACGGTTACTGAAATTAATGAACAATCGATACAAGTGCCGACTGATGACCTCAGTGACTTGATGAGTAACCCGAAATACCAATACTCAGCCATGATGCACAGAATGGTGGTGGGTAAAAGTCATGCGGAAGTGATCAGTACTTTACATCTTCCAGTAGACAAAGATACCGAGCTTAACGCCCTGCTAAAAGCCGATTATGTGTCAGACGAAGATAAGCTACAAATCAACGCAGCACTTCTCAACTTCCCATACCTACACGATACGACTCACTGCTCACTAGAATCAGATCTTTACGGGAACGTGGTGCTATTTGAGTTACTAGAAGATAACTTACTCGCGCTTGTACGAATTAACGAGGCGTTATGTCTTCTAATCGGGTCTCAAAAAGGGCTTGAGTACGTAACTGAAAACAGGTCGAACAAGCACTGTCCTATTAATCAATACTTTTCCTTCCATGACACTTTGCCTAAGTACTTTACAGCGATGGGCAAACACATTCGCGAAATGTTAACCGCTCCCAATGAGAATACAGGTAACAAGATTTTCAACTTAAACAACCAAGGAGTGTTAACAGATTTTTTTGAAAAAGCGGCAAGTGAAGACATGCTGGGTTTTACCGTTCGTATCAACAATCGTACCAACAAAGTGGAATCAGTTAAAAGTCTGTATTCAAGGAACGAAGTCCTGTTGATGCTTAGTGAAAGCCTCACTGACGACAATCTAGCCTACACCTTCAACACGATGGCTCAAGTTTCAGTAAGTGCGAGTGAGCAAGGTCAGCCAATGGTTTACCTACGGGCGAAGAGAAGTCTTGGGGTGGCATATAAAGCATCGCGTGTTGAACTCAATAATCAGATGACTATTCTTGAATTCGAGCTGTTTCCACTGATTGATGACAAGAGTGGTAAAAGTGTACCTTCAATAACCGAATCTAACATCAGCAAATTATTGAGCAGCGTTGATAGTGCCATATCAAAGCGCGAACCTTTGTTGATTTGCACACCTAATGCCCTACCTCCAAAGCTAGTTTATATAACAATTCTCCGCCATATCATGAACCAAGATGAAGTTCATGGCAGTTATGTTTGTAACTACGAACAGACAATGTATCACGGTGATTCATTGCTTTCGTTAGAACTAGATATGCATCACCTTGACAACATATTGAACCTATCGCTCCCGTTCGTATTGACGGGAGAAGTCAGAACAAAAGAGCAGCTCAACTACATTAATGCACTTAATGAAAACCTTGTGCCGTTCATTGCACTAACAAGCACTTCCCCAAAAGCGCTCCCTGCACACATTCAACCATACATATTGCAACTCAACTAGGATGAGGTTTTTCAATGGCTAAACAAATATCCAACTTTCTAGAATCCGTTCTAGCTGATAACAAAGAACGCACATTTGGATCTATCGACAATAAATCAAAAGTCAAAATACCCTTACTAATCACTAAAAAGACTGATAAAAATGTTACGCGATACAGCACCGACTTCTCTAAGATAGCGGGCTTTGAAAACCTCAAAACAAATCCTAACCGCATTCAGATACAAAATGTTGCTCAAGCCTCGTTACTCTATTCTATCTATACGACCTTGGGGCATGACAATAAGAATATTCAGGAGCTTAACGAAGCTATTAACCTCTTTCAAAGGGGGGGTAGTTTTGAAGGAAAAACCATTAAGCGGTTCTCAGTTGATGCAGAGAAGCTAGTAAACTCGAAATGGAAGAATGTTCAGGACACAGCAACCACCGAACAAAAAAGTGGAATTATGGAGGTTGCGGATCTTTTAGCCACAAGAGCTATTAACGAAATGCACGAGACAGGAGAGTTAAAGGCTGCTGGTGTTGACGTGGAAAAGGCAACGCAAGTTTCAACGTTAATGTTGAAAGCATTCCAATCTAATTTACTGCACTCCAAAAATACACCTATGACCACCTCACATGAGGTGTCAGAAATCTATTCGCCTATTCAAGATAAAATCAACACATTCCTAGAACAGCGATATGGCTCATCAAACAAAGAAGATTATCTCTACACTCTAATGTCGAACCACGCTAGCGACATTCAAGATCTGTGTGACCCTGCTAACCTCAAGTTTGATGATCTAATCAATTTGATTAAATTTGTACCTGAGAACAGCAAAGCCGATGAAAGTACGGGGATTAGTGGTGCGGATTATCGCGCTGCACGTATCAATAGTAAGAAGAACGCTAAAGGAAAAATTACCGCATATATCAAAGAAGATGAGCAGTTCAAAGACGTACACCACCTGTTGATAAACGTCACATATTATGAAGGGCAAGCAAACCATAGTAACAGTCTTATGTTGCTCAGTCATAATGAGCTAGCAACTGATCTACACTCACCCAACCTTCTAACCAAGCACCTAAAGCAAGCACAAGACATTACCCCTTTACTTAATGAACAACGCCTCGAAGAATTGAAACAACAGCGTATCGCTAATGAAGAACTGCAACGACAATCAGCACAGCGATTGGTAGAAGAAAATGCCCAAAAAAGGCAAGCGGCTATCCAGACATTTGAACAAGCGACACCAGTTACAAATGCAGAACAGCTCGAAGGGACATACTTCGCTCAAAAATCTGCAGCCCTTCTAGCTATAAAATCTATCCCCAACATGCGTATAGATGCTGATAAAACCGTATGGATTCCACTGGCTAATGTCGCTGAATCAAACCCTACGATGGACAACATTGAAGGGTTTCAAAAGTTGCTTGCTGACAAAGATCCCTTACTCCAAACCAATAAGCTATTTGAAGGTATCGGAGAAGGTCGAAAAAATAAAGCATCTGCCACAATCGGTGATATAGATAACGCAGCTTTAATCATTGAAAGTGAGGGTATCGTTAACGGGCTTATCGCTATTGAAATGGCTGAGCAAAAAGGCATCAAAGCGGCTGCTGTATGTGGACTCGATGTAGGAAACTTGCCATACACTCTCGGGAGAATCTTAGAGAGCCACCCAACTAAACCTGTCATTAATCTTGCTGACAACGACTTGTTTAACTCTGACAAAGAGCGAAGATATTTACCGCATGAATTAGCAGCTAGAAACATGCCTGAAACGGGAAAAACCGTGAATGTTGGTCTTAAGCGAGCCGCTGAGATGACCAATGCGGTCAATCTACCTCACATTCATTTTGATTTTGCTAATGACTTCGGTGAGAACTTGGAAGCACTCCAACAAGATCAGAAAGGGTCAGATATAGATGATGCTCTGAATATCGTATATCAAAACCTGTCAGAAAAAGGTGTTGATGCACCTCACGTTGAAGCATGGGAGATAGTCAAAGAGTCGCTCTATTCTAAAATCGAAACGACCATGAAATATCATGTATCGCCAAACTGGTCAGTTGAAAACCAAGACGCTTATGAATGGTGTCCATCAGCAGACAATCTTGGCAAAGAAGGACTGCCTGATTTCTACCACCTAAAAGACATCATCAATGGGGTAAACGAGGTTTTTGAGAAAAACCATCAGATGAGTTATGAAACTTATCGCCATTTGGTATCAACAAGACATGACCCTCAAAACGAAGCAGAAGTTGAAATAGACCAAGATCTACTTGCAGAAACAGAAGCTAAAATTGACCAGTACATTGAGGATGCATCAAACCCTAACCAATCAGACGATATTGGGGAGCAAATTCAAAGTGAACCTCTTGTCCAATTAGATGCTGACATTCCGCATTTAGTTGCACCGACAATTAATGAAAGCTCAATCTATATCGACACCAAAATTCACTCTATTACACGTAGACTTGATAATCTATCAGCCACCGCTGGGGAGTGGCTGCATTATGAAAACGCTAAGCGTGTTGATAAACACATGGCGACCTTGCATAAACTTGTTGACGAAAAAAGTCGCCTACTCGGTGTAAGTGCAAGACAACTCCAATCAGAGCCACAGCTTGCAGTTTATTTTGATAGGGAACGTGAAATCGAAGACGCACAACTTACTGCAGCGCAACAAGTTGACTTCGTTCCATCGACAGACGACTGGCTAGACTTAGAAGGTGAAGAAGAAAACCGCACTGTAGCCCGAGATGCAGATACCTTTGATTTTCAATTAGAGGATACAGAGGCACTTGAAAGTGCTGCCCCGAGTGATCAAACTAGCGCTCAATTACTTAACCAAGTGCTCGGAGGTCAACAAGTCGAGCACCCCGTACAGTCAGAACTTGATCAGGATATTGAAGAACAGAAAATAGAGCTATCACCTGAGAATCAGGAGCTAGTGGACATGTATGGTGCGTTTATCGAAGATGCTAAAGAATCGCTGGATGAGTATTTAAGTCAACCACATTCAGACCCACAAAAGCATTACGATAGCCTAGTTCGTGAAACGATGGCTATAGACGCGACATTAAACCATTTATCAACACTAATGCAGTCAAGTAATGCAGACCAGCTAAAAACCGACTTGGGCTTAAATAGATACTATGAAGCGCTCGAACAAGCTAATGAAGCTTTAGCACCTAGTAGTAATAAGCCTGACCACGATACTGCTCTTGATGATCTAATGAACGACTTGCCACCAGCTCAACCATTAGTTTCAGAACCAAATAATGATCCCATAGCAGACCAAGCGCCTGATGCACCACAAGCAGAATCGGACGTACCTGCTGCCGATGAAGTTCCTGTGACTGATGAGCTTATCGCAGACCAAGCACCTGATGCTCCACAAGCCCAATCGGACGCACCATCTACCGATGAAGCGCCTGTGACTGGTGAGCCTATCGCTGAACAAGCACCTGACGTACAACAAGCCCAATCGGACGCGCCATCTGCCGATGAAGTGCCTGTGACTGGTGAGCCTATCGCAGAGCAAGCACCTGATGCTCCACAAGCCGAAACGGACGCGCCATCTGCCGATGAAGTGCCTGTGACTGATGAGCCTATCGCAGAGCAAGCACCTGACGTACCACAAGCCGAATCGGACGCACCTGCTACCCATGAAGTGCCCGAGACTGGTGAGCCTATCTCAGAGCAAGCACCTGATGCTCCACAAGCCGAAACGGACGCGCCATCTGCCGATGAAGTGCCTGTGACTGGTGAGCCTATCGCAGAGCAAGCACCTGATGCTCCACAAGCCGAAACGGACGCGCCATCTGCCGATGAAGTGCCTGTGACTGGTGAGCCTATCGCTGAACAAACACCTGATACTCCACAAGCCGAATTGGACGCACCTGCTACAGATGACATGCCTTACATGGACGAAATGGATCAGTTGTTTGAGGAACTAGCCGTAAATGATTCTAATGCTGAATTGCCAGATTTCGATAGTCTTAGTCTAGATCCAGAAGTTATGGAATGGATGAAAGATTTTAATGATGATGAACAAGATATAGCACCTGAAACAACACACAATAGCCTCGAAACAAGCACAAAAACCCCAAGTGGGAATGAACAATCACCTAGCTTTGAGATACCTCGAACAGCGGAAGTCTTTGATACTGATGTGCTAAACGAAATGGACACCGCAAAAGAACCAAGTGCTACGCTATCCACCTCAGAAAGAACAACAGTCGTAGGTGATAATCTAGGCGAAGAAAACCAAAACGCACAGATGACGAATAAGGCTGATATTGATGAAGCATCTATTCCAAACTTAACAGAACAGATACCTGATGTAGCACCAAAAGAGTCAATGGTGAATGAACCTATTCGACATTCAGTCGAAACTCAAGCAGCGGTCACAGAGAGCACCGTTTCTAATGCGGATCTCGCTCAAGCATTGACTGAGGCAATGAAAGTTATGGCTCAGCAAAATAACGCTACTCTATCTACTGTTACGAATATGATAGATAAAGTCATGAGTCAGCAAACAGAGATGATGGTTCGTCAAAACCTAATGTTTGATAAGCTCCTAAAGCAACAAGAAGCCATGCTAGATAAGCAAAATGAGATGGTAACGAGTATGCTTAGCTCGCAAGAGCGCATCATCACGACCATGCAGCAAGGTAACGTCAATCAGACAACCGCTATTCAAACTCAGGCAAATAGCGCACCCTCACAGAACGTTGAAGGTATAACCCCCTCAACGCCCGAGCCAACCGAGCTTGAAATAGAGCGCAATGAGCTACAACAACAACTCGATGATTTGGATAATCAAATCAATACGGAAAAACAATTACACAACACATTGGATCAAAAGATTTCAGAGATGCCTAAAGTACCACCTAGTGACTTAGCCGCAGCTATAGATCCACAGAATACGTCTCATGGTTCGCCCGAGCAACAAACACAGAGCCGCGAACAGCTTATTGAGTTCTTGCAAGCAAATCGACATGAGCTAGATGCAGGATATAAGTCGGCAAATAAAGAGATTAAAGATGCCCTTCACAAAGTCACCTCTCTAACCGACAGGGAAATCGATATAGAATCTATTCGTACTGATGTATCTTCGGTTATGGGCAGAATTAGCCGTGTTGTAGATGAAGTATATGGAGACCAACGCTATTCGAGAGGTCTGCCTATGAGTATAGCGCTTGGGGAAGCTGTGAGAAACAGCACATCAAAGACAACACCACCATCAGCTATTGTTGAAAGTGCGGTCGCTACAATCACACGGGAGCATACAGAAACATCGCAACATGCTAGGAAGCTACTTGATGGTGAGATTGATTTAACTGAGTACTACAACCATTGTCACGAAGCATTAGGTGACGCCTTATTTGAACAAAAAGGGTTGCAAGATGAATACGAAGAATATGTGGATTCCGCGCAAACTCCGACCCAGAGAGCCGTACAGACCCAATCAGAACCAGATTACTATCACCAACCTGCTATCTAACAGCTCAAACAGATAAACAGCACAAAAAATATAAGGGTCGCTATCATGAAATTGATAGCGACCCTTTTCTATGGACAGCACTCTAAGCTGCTCAAAACTTGAATAGTTATCCGTTAATTTCGGACGCGCACAACGTATAAGCAACGAAATACGTTGGGATGCCTCAGTTAATCAATCGTAGTTCACTGAGCAATAATCGAAGCCCTGCTGAGATGGATGAACTACCAAATGTTTTAACCCTGAATAAGCAACCTGACATTGAAGGAACGGTTGCGTAGGTTTTGAGCTAACTCAGAAAGCTCCCCTAGCTTATCTTCATCATCACATTCTGCAGGTAATCTGTCATTGACAAGCATTACTAGCGCGTTGATTAGATGTTTTGAGTGGTCAGTGACAGTGACAGCGTAAGGATCAATAACGAACGCATCAGGAGCACCTGTAACCTCAATATGAGCATCTTCGATGTGACCTACTAAGGTGATAGGGTCGTCTGCTAACAACGCATTAATAGCTTTGTCTAAGTCATCTTTATGAGAAGTCCTGACATCAACAAAAATGCCGTTAATCAGAAACAACGGGTCAGCTATCAATGACAATGTATCAGCATCTCTAACTGCGGTTATTTCAGTTTTAGAAAAAAACCTTCTGCGTACCATTTGTTATGCCTCAATAAAAAAAACCGATAGTTTGGATAATAAAAACTAATCCACAAAGATGCTAAATGGATGGTAGGTAACAAACAAGGTTATGGCTTTGGTCAAGTTGTTATACATGACATCTGCATTGTTAACTAACCCTGTAAGGTCACTTGAGACACGCTTGATGGCGATGACTTGAGTGTACGCTGCAATAAAGGAATCAACCTCGTCCTGAGTCCTTGTGCCGTTCTTCAAGATAAAATCATGTAGTAAAAGATGAGCCTTATACTGGTTGTGACCGATGCGCAGAGATTTACGATAGCGTTCAAGTGAGTCTAACTTAACCTTATAGCTCTGGATTTTCAGATTAATGTCCGAAGATTCAAGTTGCACTATTAGGTCGTAATTATCTGCTTTAATTTTCTGCCACTTCGATAACCGTTCGTTGATGTTGGTAATGGTCACTTGATAACTGTCCGAGTTATCCATAGATTCGAGGTAAGTGACATAGCGAGTGAGAGATTCAATTTGCTTATCACATCTTCTAATCTCACCCGAATTCAACTGCGAAGTGCGACACTCTCCAATATCAAGCAGCCAAAGCCATATTGTTAAATACAATGGCTGGCTGTTTGAAGCCTAAACACTTTCTGGGTCGATAGTTTATCCGCGATAAAGCGAACTCTATATCACTGTCGGTCACCGTCGATAGGTCGGTTCCTTTCTTCACATATTGCCTTAAAAGGCCGTTCGCATTTTCATTAGCACCTCGCTCCCAAGAGCTGTAGGGGTGAGCAAAGTATACATCTGCCTGTAGCTCTCTCGCGATGGCTTCATGACCTGCGAACTCTCGTCCGTTATCTGCGGTGATGGTATGCACATGCTTCTTGTAAGGCTTCAATAGCTCTATTGTGGCCTGGGTAACGTCATCGGCTGACTTAGATGGCACTTTCTTTACCAAGTAAAACCGTGTCTTACGTTCTAAAATAGTTACCATTGCGCCTGTACCATGCTTCCCAAGAACAGTGTCAATCTCCCAGTCTCCAAACCGCTCTCTGCTATCAACGATACTTGGCCTGTCATCAATCGAAACGGCATTCTTTATCGCTGGAGCTTTCTCTTTTTTACCACGACGATACCGTTTATGGCCTTGCCTCAAGTGGCGATATAATTTACCACCCGAGCATTTGTCCCGAGCAACGAAGCGATAAATCCACTCATGGCTGACTGCTGCGCCAGCTTTCGTCAACACGCTTGAAATCTGCTCTGGACTCCAATCCGCTTCTAGAAGAAGGCGAATAAAATCAACGCGCTCCCTTGGTATTCGGTACTTGAGTGCTGCTCTGCGCCTTGTGTTCGAGGCCATTTGAGCCATGCTCGGACAATAATAATTGTCCTTACAACCTCTTTTAAGCTCTCGATAAACCGTGGAGCGATGGCACTGAACTGTTTTAGCGATTTCAGAAACTGAAATTCCCCGTTCCAAAAGAGCAGAAATCTGGTATCTTCTGCCCTCGGTCAACTGCTGATAATTCATGGTAGTACTGCTTGTTTCTTTGGCGAGAAGAGCGTACCACTTTCAGCAGTTGGCTTCCTCTTCTACACCTTCCCATGAATGTCGCACTTATTATCTGAAATCGGGCATTAATTAGGTACAGTCTGGAACTATCATAATCAGCATACGATAAAACATCATATCTATGACGCATGTAAGCTTCATGGTTTGGATGACTTTTATCAACAGCGATGTCAGGAAGGTGATCGCTTTGTTTTGAATAAGTCGATTGGAAAACCTTTAGACCCTTTTTGAAGACCTCTTTACGTACTGATAATACGTCATGAATAGCATTGCGTGTTGAAATTATATCATCTGTAGCTTCTATGTATTCATTCTTTAGATAGTAACCTTGCAGGTTTTGGTAACGTGCAATGTTCTTATCCGTAACTGAATAGATTTCGCCCTTAACCTCAAATAAATTTTGTGGGTCTTTGGTCGCTGCTGTTAATTGTTGCTCGAAACTCCTTGAATACATCTCTCGCATTGTGGGAACTACTGAATCAATGGAAGTCGATTTGGAAAACCGATTGCCTGAATTCAAATAATCAATGCCAATTCCAATAGCTAAAGTGACATCCTCACTTGGGAAGTAATCAGACCTTGAATTGTAGGTTATGAATTCATCACGTATAGAGACATATTCTAATTGTTTTAGAAGCTGATTGGTTACAGAAGGTATTAGGTAATTACTGTCAAAGAATTTAGAGACGACCCTTAAAGAAACCTTACCATCACCGATAGTTTTTTTAGCATTCGTTCTGGCAAGAACTTCTTTATAAGTCAGCAATCTTTCGACATATTCAGGAAACTTATCAAGTGCTAGTTGACCCGTCATTGATAGGTAGTGCTCTAAAGAATGATTAATATCACTCTCATTAATTTCATCACTAACAGCTATTAATGCCTTGTTATCATCAATCTGAATAGGTGCATCTTTGTATCGCGAAGTAATAAAAACTTTAATGAAGTCTTCTAGATGATCGTAACTTTCAAATAGGGCGTTTACTTTTGTTTTATGGCGATCATGTACAATAAGTGCCACATGGCGGCTATGAACAAAACCGATTAGACCGCTAACTATTTCAGCCGTTCTAATTATAACAGTTGATATAGCCTTAACTCGCTTTTCTTTAGAAGCAAGAGCGAATACTACATAACTAGGTCTAGTATTTCTCTCGTAACGAGTTCCATCTGATCTAAAGTTTTTTGATGAGATGTATAAATTAACAGACTTAACACCACCATTATCAATCGAGTCATTATGAAGAGTAAACAGAAATTCTATGGCTCGCGTTGAAACTGGGTGGGGGATAACACCAGATTCTAATAGGAGTTGGTTAACTTCGGTATGCGAAAGAGGGAGCTTATTTACAACGCTGGCAATTGATAACAGTGAACCTGCATCCAATTTGATATTATTTAAAACAAAATCTCTATATTTCTTTACTGTCCTATCGATAGTGGCAGTTGTTACATAAAAGCTCGGAGCTTGCTCTTTAGGGCAAGGGAGGTATTCAAATGGAACTAAATCTAAAACCGTATGAAAAGTCATCTGTTCAGATGAAAGGAAACCTTGATAAATAAGAGTGACATAAAGGTCGAATTTAACTCGTGCTAAATCCAAGCCGAGAGCAAGTCCTTCGTCAATTGCTTTGCTTGACAGCTCGTGAATAACTTTTTCAGGTTTAACTAAATCTAATAAATGCATGATTAAGCCATATACTCTCAATGGGAATACGCACATTATAACATACATGGGCAGTTTCGTGTGTACGTACGTATATCATTCTCAACTTAGAGAAAAAACAACGGGGGGAATAAAAAGGTCGCTTGGGGCGTGATATATTTTTCGATGTGATGTTTATATGCAGAGTTAAAATGGTTAGGGGTGAGAAAAATAAATTAAACTTGGTATTACTATAAACACCAACCAGCCAGTCATAAAAGCTAGTCATGGTTTAAATCGTTCCTTATCAAAATAATCCCTTCGCACCTACATATATTAAAAATATTAATAAATAATATATTAAATAATTTAAAAATATCTTATAGATAAATTTATAAATCTTTTTATCACAAAAAGAGCCAAAAAGCAACACTTAGTAGCCCAGCCAAGAGAACAAACGTCTTATTCATATAAAAAAACGCATTTTCAAGTTTTGTAAAAAAAAGCTAGAGGATTTCTCCCCTAGCCCATTTGTTTCCTTTTTGAGCCTATCCTGTGATATTGCTCATAGTCTCTGAAACAGCTTGGTTGTGGCTGTCAATCTTCTTGATTTCTTTCATCGCACTTTCAAGAGCAATACGCTCCACGCTTGAGAGCTTGATATTTCCGTCACTTTCAATTGCTTCACGATTTGCAAGCATACGAACCAACTCGATAAGGTCTTGGGTCTTGCCTTTTGATAGGGTCTTATATTGAAGCGCTTGCTTGCTTGCTTTAATCATTCCCTTCTGTGTGTCTGACTCTTGGTTATTTGCACCTGTTGGCTCTTGTGCGCCCTGTGGTGATTCTGGCTCTACTACTGGGCTATTACCCTGTGCTGCTTGAATCTCTGCCTTAACAATAAGTGAAGCGTTATCTGTTCCATGTTCACGCATGATACGACCAACACGGCTAGATTTGATTTTACCCTCTTCAATCGCTGTAATTACTTCCTCATCAGCGTTTAGGATATATAGGGCGTTAGAGATAACTGAAAGGCTTTTGCCTGTTCTCTGAGAGACTTCTTTTTTAGTCATCCCCTCGTTAAGCATACGCTCGTAAACTCGCGCTTGCTCAAGTGGGGTTAATTTTAGACCCTGAGTTGAGTTAAAAGCGCGGATTAGTTTGTCCTGCTCGTTACCTTTAAATATAACCACTGGCACAAAACCATCATGTTTAGCTTCATCAAACAGGGATTTAATAGCGCTGTAAGTGTGGTGTCCATCGACAATATGAAAACATGCTTTATTGTCTTCATTATAAACGCCTTCAACTTCTAGAGCGTCAAATAGTTCACCGTTAGCGATTGTAGCTTTCAACGCTTCTACGTGCTCTAGGTTAATTTGGCGGATGTTCCATTCTGGGCGAAACTCAATATCACGAATATGAATAGTGTAAGAGTCAGAGCGCTTCATATCAGAATCAGCTTTGATGTCTGCCATGAATTTACGAGCCGATGTTAGTGTAGCTGTTTTAGGTAGTGCCAATGATGTAGTCATAATCCCGTCTCCGTTTTGGGTTGCTATGTTTAACTGACACTATAAATATAGCGCACACACAGAATATTGCAAGGGCTTGAATCATCTTTTTTTGCAAAACCCAACCCCACAACCGCTTATTGAAAAAAACTCGTCTTATTGAAAATAGAAAAAACTGTAAAATCCAGACATAAAAAAAGCCAGCTCGAAGCTGACTTTTTCAGAAAAACTCAAATTATGCAGGAGTCCAAATCTTAGGGTTAGCTAAAATCTTTCCAACCTCTTGCTCACGTTTTAAGATCACATCAGCCTTGTTTGCAATGTTGCGCTCTTGAATCTCGTAATGGGTTGACCATGCTGTTAATGAGTTATATGCCGCCCAATGGTTTCGGCCTAGTGTTTTAACATGGTTTTCATATAGCTCATTCATCATTGCAAATTTCTGTAGGCTTAGTTTATTAGTCGCCTTGTCTGTTGCGAAGTGAGTCCATAATGTATCGCTTTGGGCTTGGGTCATTTGTGTATTAACAAGCTTTTCCCAGTAATCACCCATAAGAGCAAATGTTTTACTAGCTGTAACCACTTGTTTCTCAACATCACCCAAATTGATTAAACCAGAATGACGCTTTGTAAGATTCATGAATTTCTGCCCTGTCACCATACCATTCAGGCAAACCATTCTAAAACCACCAACTTGAAGCGAAAAGTTAGCAGAGCCATCGTAAGAGTTGATTACGATAATACGCATCATAATACGCTCATCACCGAAGTTTAAAAAGTGATTCGGAAAGATGTATTGACGGATAGATTTACCGCCTTTGTTTACACACTCATCCTTAATGTACATATCGTCAACATTAATAACACCTTTAACGCCTAGCTCCGTGATAGCTTTATTCACCATGTCGTAAGCATAAGCATTTTTAACGAGCGTGTATTGATTACCGTGAACAGCGATAACACGGTTAGAGGTAGTATCAATAATCGCTTGGCGACCTGCCACATCAAGATAAGGCGCTTCAATGATTTCGTTTAGATCGACCATTTCAACATCAAAGAAAATATCTTGGTTGATGCGGTTATCTAAACAAAGATTAGACAGTTGAGCTGATGGAGAGCTAATTGCATTCCAATCAACGCATGTAGTGTTACGAGTCAAAACTGGTGTATTCATGATACGTGTCCTTTGGTTTGGCTTATTTAACTGACACTATAAATATAGACCCTCAAACGAGTTAAAGCAAGTTATTAATTAGAAACTTTTTCCTGAAAACCGACCCGTACCCATTACTTTTAATAATCCGTCTTATTCGGATAAAAAAAACCCCAGTTCAAGGACTGGGGCAAAGGTTGGCGGTGGTTTAGTCAAATCTTCGGGTGGATTGGTTGCCATCTGCATCGGTAAAGCAAGCGATAGCGTAAGGGAAAAATTCAAGCATATCTGTAGCCTTGGAGGTATCGGAGACATCACCTGACTCTACAACCTCACTTGGTAGCTTGTATATTTGCAACATGGCGTGTAGTGGCTCATCATCGTCATACTGACTGAAATACACACCGTTTTCAGTACGACCACCTAGCTCACTAGTAGGGAAGCTGTAGCCATGCTCTAGCTGCTCTTGTAAGCTCTGAGTCGCGTTGTTGATGAAAGTAACTAGGATACCGAATGACGCCTGCAGTTGCTCTAGAGACCAATCTGCATACTGAGCTGTAGGGTCAAACTTGCAAAACATATTGCCGAATTGAAATTGCATGATGCGCGGTAAAGGTTTGTATGAATCCATGAAGCTAATCCTTTTGGGTTGATTTATTTAACTGACACTATAAATATAGACCAACACCCAAAATAATCAAGGCTATTTGGTTTTTTTTCTAAAAGCCACCAGCCCCCTAAACCACTCATTTCCAAAAAAGTGTCTTATTCAAACAACGAAGGGGATTTTCACCTGCCACAAAAAAACCGCTATTGATTAGCGGTTAATCGGGGTGAATTGAGCATCTACTAAAGTGCTTAGTTACAATCTTAACTACCTGTGCCTTAGTGCGTCCTTTGAGCTTGGTCGTTCAAACCACGCTTAGACAGATTTAGCAATGATTCTGCGTAGCCACTTAAAACCGAATTCAACTCACTGGCATACTTCACCGCTAAGTGGTCGTTACCTTGTGTAACCGCTCGCTTAATCAAGTGACAATAGGCTCTCACTCTGCGCTCTGTGACATGCTGCGCCATAAGCTCCCCAACATGCGAGAGTAATAGACGGTACAAAGCAACTTTATGCGCTTCACTATTCATAAACATCACAAACAGCAAGGCATCATCATTTGTTTTTTCTGCAATCGACCTTATCCAAATAGTTAGTCCGTCCATTTCCCTACCCTTCTATAAATGATTGGATGTGGTTTTTTTGTAAAAGTGCCTTTATACCGCAATCCCTACAACCTCATAAAACACATCTATCAACCCTGACACTTCAACCACCCAAAACGTGATCACTAGGCGTTTGATAGCAGCTACAAACTTATCCTTTAGCCAGTTGAGCAACTCGAAAAGGTCTTGATCTTGAAAATGTGAATTATCTAAATACTGGGTCGCGTAGATAACTACCATTGTACACATCAGGACATAGGGCGAGTTCCCTACCGTGTCCCGTATAATTAGCGCAAACAGGATCTCACCAATGGCGAGCCAACTACCCCACTGCATGATTTGACCTATGATATAAACAACATACGCAACAGCCGATTTATGAGCTTTTGATACTAGCATCCCAATACCTCTTTAAATTTCACTAGAACCGCACCAATGCGATCCTAAGTACACATCCCACGCATCCCCGTTCAAATGACGCTTGTCGTATGCATTGACATAACGCTCTATCAAATCATGCGTCCAACCGTGTTGAGGGGGTTGATACACACTCTCACCGACCTTGAGGATGCTCTGCTCGTTACCAGTCAATAAATCAGGCTCTTGCTCGCTCTGTGGTCGTCCTATGTACTTAGACGGTATGACCACCGCTCTACGCGAGCAGCGGTCAATACAGATTTGATTTTGGCAAGAGTCGCACACGTACTCGACCATGATTGCCCCTTAGATAAGTGAAGTGTTTTGGGTGTCACGGACAGGGCGATGAACCACCGCACCGTGAGTCGCTTTGGATTCGAGCATTACGGATGAAAGGAACATCCCTAAAGAAAGTTTTTCTGGTGATGCGATTTCCAACGCTTCGGTTTGTACTTCTTCATAAAATGAAGATTCAGGCGAGTTAGCTTCAAAAGGACTTTGGCGCTTACCAGTCGCGCAGTCTAATAGCGCAATTTCACGCACCTGTTTGATAGTTGAAATAGGAAGGTTTTTAAGAGCATTGAGAGCTGTATTCATAGTGAGTCCCCTATGGGTTACATTGTTTAACTGACACTATAAATATAGACCAAACACCCAAAACATCAAGGTGATTTTGTGAGTTTTTGACCGTTCCCAAACCCATTACTTCACTCAAAGGCGTCTTATTTAAAACAAAAAATCACCCCAAGGTTTTCGAGAAAAACTGATAAAGAAAAGCACCCAAAGATGTGGATGCTTACTTTTTCTATTCGATGTGCCAAATGTAACTTGGTGGAAAACCTGCGGCTATGTTGGCTAACTGCGCGTATGTACTATTCGGACGATGTAAACGAATGCGGCTATAACCATCAAAATAAACCAGTGTCATAAATAAACCCCTAAAAAGAAGTGAGCCAATCTGTGTTGGCTCACTGTGTAGACGCTATAGAGCCATAAACTGTTTTGCTTCTTCTTCTGTCTGGAAGATAAAGCCCGACACAAAACGGCTGTAATAGCCTTTGAACTCCTTAGCTAAGGCACGGAACGAAACAAATTGCTCTCGTTCTACTTTGTGTGTCAACTTAACAACATGCAGCGGCTCATGTGTTCTTGTGTGCTCTTCGATGCTGTATTCAAAACCATCATTGCACTCTAGCGCTTTTGGCTGCTCTGCATTCGCTGGCGCTGCTTTCTTCGCGAGACCATCAAAAGCTTTCAAAGTACGATAGAAATCCTGATCGTAATCAGCGGTTATTAATGCGCCTTGGTGATATTGCTCAAGAGTGATTGGCTCTTGCCCGAAGCGTTTAGCCGCTTGCTCTAAACACTGGGTTACGACAGTATCCGAGAAGTCACGTTCATAAAATAGGTAATCAACACTACCGAAAACGCTTGTGAATGGTGTTTCTTCGCTTTCGTAAATGTCTTCCATACCATTGAATCGACCACCTTTGAAACGACCTACAATCGCTTTTACAGCGTCCTCGGTCGCGCCATCTGTCCAGTAAAGACGACAAACACCCCACTCGCTTTTAACTCGCACATTTTTGATGCCAGCGTGTTTCAAAGCTGCTCGAATGTTTTTTGCCACTTCTGCGTGATTGCTACCTGTAAAATCTGCCTGACGCTTTAGGTGGCTATACTGGCTATCTGCTTCAACCTGTGCCACGGCATCATCAAACGCCTGTGCTTCACGCGCTTTCGCTTCTTCCTTTTGGCGTTTAATCAGGCTCGCATTTTCGACAAGTTGATCAAGGGTCTTTTCATCTGCCTTTGCTTCATCCTCTACAATCCACCATTGCAGACCCGAACGCAATAAACACTCTGGGTAAGTTGTGTGTGTGCCGCTTTTAAACACAATCTCAACCTCACCGCCCCCTGTCGCACCGACACGACCAAGATTGCGCGTGTCGTCCTGATTACAGTTTTCATCAACTGATAGGACATACCCAAGACCGTAGTTATAAAGGTTACTATAAACCGCTTGACCGCGAGTGATTGCTTTGTCGAAATTGCGTGTATTCATGGTGATTCCCCTTTGGGTTGAGTTATTTAACTGACACTATAAGTATAGAACAAATAGGGATTTGTTCAAGTGAATTCAGAGGTTTTTTTCCAAAACCCACCAGCCCCACAAAACCAATCATTATCATTAAAATCGTCTTATTGAATAAACGAATCAGTGCCAGTAAACCACTGTGAAACATGAAAAAGCCCTGCAAAATAGTTGCAGGGCTAAGGAAAGTTTTTTTCTAAAAGTTGATTGTTGTTCGTAAGGGGCGGCTAATTGTTCGTACGAACGTACGTATCAATGTCCAATTGAAAGTTGGCTCGTAATGAGTCGGATAGCTCCACCTCCTCCCCATCACTGTAGTGAGCATGAGTAAACTGAAAATTGTGATCCCAACTGAGGACAACATTCAGGCTATTTTTGGGGTGGTATGTCGTTAGCTTTGTATCAAGTAAACCTTGAAGGTAATAACTCGTTAAATCCTCGGGGTGGTGGCTTCTATATTTCCAGACCTCAATCACGCCCGATTCGCTCTTTACTTCAAAAGTCTCATCGGATTGCTGTAAATTGGTAATCTGTTTATCATCCCCCAGCAAAGTCGCGAGCTTATCAGTTACAACTTTGTCGCTAAACACTTTCGTTCCCGTATGGGCATCGAGCTTGAGAATGTACCAATGATTACTGTTGTACCAAACCTTGACAGTAGTATTAAGACCCACACAGCTGTGAGCCACCGCATAAAGCACATTATCAGGGCATCTAAATAGTCGTACGTGAGTGGTGTAATGGTCGTTGTAAACACCGTTAGAGCTTATCGAATAACTGTCCAAGCCCAAGTGAACCGCTAAAGCTTCAAGATGGTTGTTGATGGCTGGAATATCGAACGGTTTAGCTCGCTGGGTCATTGAATTAAGCATTGTCCTGCTCCTGTTGGCTATTAGTGTGCAATTGTTTTGATACCAGTTCTTTTGGGATCTCTAACCGCTCCCCTAAACTACTCATCACAAATGAACGCATAGCAGCAATGAGAACTGTTGCCCCTCGTTGACGACACTCGCCATTGTTCAAATGAGCTGACCACTCACCTTGAGATGGAACTACACCTATTTGAAACTGCTCAAAAATCTCACCGCCTTGATACCAGTGCGATGAGGGGCTAAAATCTATTCCTATCAACATTCTGCGCCCGAGTTTGTAATCATCCTCCCACACCCAAAAACCAGACTGAGCACAATCGGGGGCATCTTTATTAAATCCCATTGGGTCTAAAACTATTGGAAGCTCTAACGCTTTGGCAACAGCCCAATCGAGGGCTATACCTTGTAAACTACTCGTGCAAACGGTAAGCATGGTTATCTCCGTGAATTAACCCTACATTTAACTAACCCTATAAATATAGCGCAATGCGATTTTATTTCAATGTTGACTCATCGGTTTCTAACCGTTCCTTAAGCCCATCACTTAACCAAAAGTCGTCTTATTCAAAATAAGAAACCTAGTCACTCGAAAAACTGACACAAAAAAGCCCTGATGCAAGGCTCTCTATAAGGCGTTAGGCAAACTAGTAGGTGGGTAAATCTGCAAACAGCCCTACTTTCATGATCCATTGACCTTCTTTGATCGAATCGAATTCACTGTATTTGCCGTAGCTGTGCTTGATTTTGTCCTCTTGAGCTTCGGCTACTTCAAAACGAGCGATCTCTTCTTGCGTCAATCGTCTCACCTGCTGCGATTGGTTACGTGATTCTATTGGGCTTTTAACCATGTTTTATACTCCGATAAACTAAGCGAGGCGAGAAAATCAACGATAGGAATAAAGTTATTAGTGCGCCCCGTTTGTAAGTAATATGCTTGTTTCATTGCTCGCTGTACGCGATTTGGCAAGAATACATAACGCTTATAACCGAGTGACATCTCATCTCTGCATTTTTCGATCTTGTCTAAAACTCGCTCTATGGTGCTCTGTCTCATTGTTAAACCCCTTTAGGCTTATAACTAACAACCGTTTTACTCACTTTGTCATTACCGAAAATACAATGACGTAAACAACTCGCTGTGATTGTGCGCGTCTGACCGTTTTGAAACGTTACGCTGTATTCATCGAGTGTGTTAGCGCTCTGTAACACCTCATCATTTTGTGCTTGGGTCGCTTCGATTATCATCACCGTTAGCTTTTTTAAAAAAAGTGAGAGGCTTTAACCCCTCACATAGTCAATTACTTCAAGTTGATCGGGGCGTGGCTGCAAGCAACGATTCGATATGCGCCCTTGCCTGAAATTTCAGTAACATGCTCAAAGTGCTGCTGTGCTTCTTGAGCTAGTTGCCCTTTGCGGTAGCCGATCTGGAAAGTGCCGATAGACGTTTTTACTCCGTCAGCAAAAGGAGTGCCTTTGATGCCTCTGTCGCTGTCACTACGTGCTGCAACGAATACGACTCCCTCAGTGTCATGACAAAGTTTCGCAAGTGTCTTCCATACTACTTGGCGAGCCTCTGGAATAAGCACGTTGACGCAATACCCGCAATACACAAAGCGATAGTGAGCATTCAATACGCTGATCTCTGGGCAGTGCGTAAAGTCATAGTCGTTGCACATACCTGCTATCTCTGCAATCGCTTCTGAATCTAATGACGTGCGCCCCTTTGCGTAGTTAATAGCTGCACCTTTTATAAGGTGGGGGTAGTCTTTAATGATTTGCTTAAGAGGCGCGGCTGGTGAGCGTCTAGCGATAGCTGTACGTGCTGAGATGCGAAACTCTTCCTCAATATCAATACTGGAAGTGTATAACTCATCGGTAGTAACATTTAATGACAGTGCTGTATTCATTTTCAATTCTCGCTTCATTGTTTAACTGACCCTATAAATACAGATCAATTATGCGAAAATTACCAGTTTTACTGACAGTTAATGACCGCCCCCAAAACCAATTATTTCAATAAACAGTGGAAAAGACGGAACTCATGGTGTGGTTAGAGCGAGGTGGTGTTGAACAGTAGGAACTAGGCTGGTGGATTGAGAAATGCTGACTCGTTGCGCTGTTCGTCTTATTCAAAAATAGGGTATCGGACGAATGAGAATTGAACGTTAGATATTGCGATCAAAAAAGCAGCACTAGGCTGCTTTTAAAATATCTGAATGGGTAATCTGTGCTATAGAAACACGTTAGCAATAATCGTGAGTGCCGCTACAACAATAACGCCCACATACCCGATTTGCACAATGTGACTATCAACGTAGTTCACAAATTTGTCTATCATCATACGATCCCCTAAGCCTGTCACTCTAGTAAATTAACGAGTGGTTTCATTAAGTCTACAAGATTCAATAGAGCCGTCAAGCCGAGCATAGTGGTCAAAAATAGCTTCACTAACAGAAACAGTTGATCAAGCTTCATGTACTTCACGACACGCTCCAAGCGCTCAACTTCCAATGACAACTTTTCAACCTCTAGCCGCTCTTTTTCAGCAGCTACCTTGCTCTTACGTTTGAAAAGTGGGTGTAGTGGCATTTTCTATTTCCCCCCCTAAAATTACCAATCGAACTCCTTTGCACCATCCACAGATTCAGCATCACAGTCGAACTCAATGCAGCGAAAGCCTTGTTCAGCCGCTTCTTTGATTAGTGCGCTCAACTCGGTTGATAGTTTTGGATAGTGATTCTCTGATACGTCTTCAAACAGTTTTAGAAAAAAACCTGTTTCACGCTCTGCAACCATAGCCATTTGCTCATCACACATTACTTTAAGCTCTCTAACGTCATTAAGTTGCATGTGCTGTGTGCTGACGCAAGCCGTTTTGTAAGTCTCATTAAATTTCATATCTATTAACCTTGTACGTTGATACTGATTTCATTGCGCCCATCGAAACGAATGCTCTTACTATGCTGTATTTCACCAAGATAATAAGAGAGCGTGAGACCGTCATAGTCGTTATCGTAGTGCCACCCATTGAAACAGAAGTCGATTGATCTAGTGTTGGTTAAATTAATGGTTACTGACTCATGGGCGCTATTATTAGCGTTGATAGTTGCCATGTTTCGATTTCCTTAAATTTCAGAAATTTGCTCATCAGCCACTAATGCAAAATTCAGCTCAAAGCTACCAATGGAACAAGTACCGCTTGCCGCCATTTCGTAAGCGTCAACTAAAGCGAGATTATGCGGCTTAAGCGCTATGCTGTTACGTCCAAGCCTCGCAGATAATGCCTCACACGCTTGAGTGATAAGTGCGGTTTCTTGGTCGAACCATTTGATACCCTCAAAATCTAACGAGTCTCTAGATAGGTTCACTTGGTTAGACAGCTCCGTATCCAGCACAACAACGAGATCATCTTTATACTGACCCACAAACTCACTAATTTGACGATATTGATTGCATGGACACTCAACCGCTTCCAGCTCTAATTCAGTGAAGATGAGCGATGTTAGACGTTTTTGCATGGGTTGTTACTCTTAAAATGGTTATTCACTGCCCACCGTTTCGGTGGACAGCTACGGTAATATTTAGGCAAACACTGACGGGTCAACTTCATCAAGGCTCAATTTGGCAACGTCAAGCCCATTGCGGTTGCAAACATGCTCTAGCAGTCGTGAAAGGGTCTCTCTCTCAATGGTGATATTTTCAAGCTGTTTAGTAGAAAAGCGCTTAAGCTCTTTAATGCAAGTCTTAATACCACTGAACCCAGTGTAAGAGCGTGATTGATACGGGCTACCTTCACGAGTTTCAATCATCTCGGGTTTCACTGAAAGGTAAAAACCGCGAGCTTCATCATTACCATTCCAGTTGTTATAACCGCCAAGATTGTAGTGAATCTCTATCTCAATAACGTTTTGCTTTTTGACCCCTTTTTCTTGGTCAATCGACTCGGACACGACAAAGGTGTGAAGACTGCGGCGCTGGTTACGTGAACTCATAACTAAATTCCCTCTGGGCTTGTTTAACTGACACCATAAATATAGCGCACATAGCGAGATTTGCAAGTCGATTCGCCAATTTTCTTTCGCCCCCCAAAACCAATCCTTTCAATAAAGAGCGTCTTATTAAATAAAATGAACCTGCACTTTTTTTGCAAAAGCGCTCTATTTATCGCCCATTTACTGTTGAGATAATATAAAACAAATGATTTACTGGTATCAGTACACGACAAGGATGCGTAACTCATGAATAGACAGACAGCAACGACTCTGACCCACTTAATCAATCTGCACCACGGCAGCGATACAGCAAGGCTCTACGACACTTGGATGGGGCGCAAAAATCAAGACACTAAACAGACTGGCATCATCATTAATAAAGTGTGCCTTGAACGAGAAAACCCGATCCCACTGGCTAAGCAAGCCATTGAAAAAGAGATTGAAGAAAATGGAATCCCGATAGATGTCATTGAAGAGCTATCGATAGCTTTGAAGAAAGCGAACTTCGATTTTCACGGCTACGATATGATCATGTATTAACGAAAAAAAGAGCATCAATTCGATGCTCTTTTGCTTTGCCTCTGGCAATGTCAGTTACCCAATAGAAGATCTCAAATTATGCGGCTGCTAGCAGTGAAAGATGACTGCCTTTTAACTGTAAGTTTGAACTAAAGAAGCGCTGTGCGGTTTCGGTGGGTATGTCGAGTTCTGCCGTTGCCTCGTTTGCAGACTTTAGCCACCCCTTAAGGCGTCCGAATTCCACATTAAGCTGACACAAAAAATCTTGGTTGAAATGGATGTGTAGGTTGCCATTCATAAATGCGCGTACCTTCATCAGCTCTATTCTTTTGCCCAGCGTGTGATTAAAGTAAGTAAACACTTGAGGCTTGTTGCTTTGCCACTCTCTTTGTTCTGCGCGGTCTGTGCTGGTGGTGTCATAATTTAGGTTATGCGCAATAATCAACAAATCATTTAAAAAGTCTGTCGAGCGACCAGTTAAACCGTGTTTCTCGTTACCAATCCCCCCCGTACGTTCCACCACGATCCGATACTCCAATTTCAAAGCATATTTGTGGCTCTCAAGCTTGCGATTGAAATCCCAGCGTGAGCAATAACGCCAGTTTTCTTCACCAAACGTCTTTTGATTTGAAACATAACTGTTAATATTCGCCAACTCCGTCATATTCTCAACCATTGCGATCAGTTGATCATCATAATAAGCGTTCGCGTTCTTAAGTACCCACAACACAACGGCTGTTGAATTATCAATGGTAAAATCTACGTTGGTACGTTCAAAAAGAGTATCGAGTAAACGCTGTCGGGTACTACTGCAAAGCTTGTCTGTGATGATGTCTAAACCATCAATCAGCTTGCGCCAATATTTGTCTTTCAGGTTCGATATTTTCATTCTGAGCGCTTCGCACAACGCATCAAGATTAACGTCTAGCTCCTGTAAAATATCAGGATTTATATCATTTAGAGCGCTATAGTTCTTCATCAACTTGTCGAGGTCGCGCTGGTACCACTCGTTGAGTACGTGAGCCAGTCCACGGTCTAAAATCAACTCTTTTGAGTCAGCAAACTCTCTTTCTAATGATCGCTGTTCTGACTCTTTTTGCGCCCAGTCAGACACTTTATTTTTGTTCACGTTTAAAGGGAAATGCTCGTCAAACCACAATTTGAATGGGTCAACTCTTGGGCTATTGGTACTGCGATGCCAACGCCACGAACCAAGCTCGATTCGTAAAATATGGACTTGAGCGCGTGCTTGTCTCTCTGCATCCAGAAAGTCTGTCTCTTGTAAAATGGTGACTTTAGCATGGCGTTTCTTAATCGCGTGAGCAATCGCCTCTGAGTCTTCCCAGCGCTTAGGTATGATCAAGTAAAGTAATGGGCTATTCGCTTCTAAAATGATTTTTTCAGCCCACGCAATGAACTCACAATACGGTGGATTAGACACAACCACATCAACGCGCTTATCAATGAGCGTCTGACTATGAAAGTCTGTACCCACCACAAATACATCCTTCTTTAACTCTGCAAGGAGTGGTTTTGCTTTCTCAATAGCGTATTTCTTACCCTTGCCTAAACCATGCAAAAAGCTGCCGTTCCCCGCACCGACATCCAGCACTGAGCAAGCAAGCTGCTCATCACTGCGCACTGACAGCAGTGAGCATAAATCCTGATGCACAACGTCAATCATGCGCTGTGACGTTGGATACCATTGAAAATCTTGCTGCTGCTCTTTTAATAGATTAACCATTGTTTGAGTATTCATTATTTCACCTGTCGAGTTTTTCAAAAAAAGTGAGTAAGGGGGTCTCCCCCCTTTGGGCTAAGGCTAAGCAATGGCTACGATGTGCTTAAGCTCGGTTTCGGAATGGGCTAACGTTTCATCTTCTTTGCTGAGTAAATGGGTAGATAGTCGGTCTTTGAATGTGACCCAAAAAGAAGGACGTTCATTTTGGGCTAGCCCTACTCGGTCATGCACAAAGAGATCGAGGGGATAGCCATTTAAGAAAAACTCATCAGGTTGTTGATTAAATAGGTCGGTAGTTAGGTCGGTAAACTGTTGTGACTCAAAGCCGTTTTGTAACGTGTCTCTGAATAACAGTAAATTCATTGTGTTACCGACTTCGTTACGCAAGTCAAAACAGGCGTGGCTCTGAGTCTTGTACAAATATGCACTTAGGAAGAAATGAAATTGTGAAACTTTCGTGTAATCATCAAGCGAGAGAGCACGGCAAATCTTTTGTTTCATGATCGATTTAGGCAGACCATAGCCTGAAAAAAGCTCTGACAAGCTATTGAGTTCGTTTTGCTTATCATCGAGCAAATAGCAGTTACGTTTACCAAACATCGCAAATACACGGCTTTGAACAGCCGCTAGCTTGTTTTGAGGGAAAACCTTTGATTGGATTGGCGCTCTCACAATGTTTTCAAAACTAGCCGCAAAGTATAGCTTTGCGATCCCAACGTACAAAGATGACGCTTCAATCAAAGAGTCAATCGAATTTGACTCGTCTTTCTCTAACCACTGTTCAATGAATGTCTGCATGATGATGCACTCCGTTTGTTTAACTGACACTATAAATATAGTGCGCATAACAGAGATTGGCAAGGCAGAATATTAAATTATTTAACCAACCCCACCTTCAATCATTAGAAAAACAACCGTCTTATTAATATTAAACAATATACCAATATCAATCACTTAACGTACTTTTTTCCCGAAAACCAATTTGACAAAACCGACATGTACAGCTATATTTATAGTGTCAGTTAAATGTAGGGATTTAAATCATGGAAACAGAAATTGCAAAAAAAATTGTGAAGGTCGTAAATCAACAACTTGAAGATATAAGCGCTGAGCTTTACGAAGGGTATCAGGGGCGTGGGTACTCGACTCGCGGTGTCACTGCGATTTCAGTAGATGACCGATACGACCCTAAAGGGACGCTCATTAAAGGAATAGCGAACGCCATTGGCGATGGTAGTCTAACGATGGAAGAGGTAGAGGCTATGCTGGCTGAGCTGGGAATGGCTGGCACTGACAGTCTTGGTATGGGGAGTATCATCTACTAACCGATAGCCAGCTCTTATGAGCTGGCACTCAAGCTGCTTCACCTATCATTGAAAACAACTCGTCTTATTTAAAATCAAACCCTTGGGGCAACACACTGCGAATATGGTTTTTTTGCAAAAGTTGGTGATGAGGTTATGGCTCATAATCTACTGACCAATCGATAGACTCAATGTAGCTATTTAGATCATCAAACTCTAATCTGTTGATTTCCTGATTGACCCGATATTCAAAATCTTCTACCCACCGCTCTAACGACACATCAGAGAGTTTGTTAAAAGTGCTCATCTCGGTGAATACTGAACCACATTTACCTGCCCACACATAACCATCGCTGGTATTAATTAGGTCAATGTACTCAGGATTGATGCCAGTGCGCTCGGCTACAGTAGCAATGATTCGCTTAACAGTCAGTCGCATAGTTCAGCTCAATCAATACAAATTCGGCTGCTGCTCGGGATGAGATGGCTCAGCATCAGGATATTGAGCCAATGCCTCTTCGATAGTGGTAAAGCTATCTAAGTATTGCTTTAAAGGCTTACCTTCCAGCGTACCCGACTGTTGGACGCCCCAACCGTGAACCACAATTCGAGAGTCGCGCCACTCGTATGTTAATTCGGTTACAGGTTTACCATCTATAACAATGTCTTTAAGTAATTTCATGAGGCTAATGTCTCTTGTGAGCTAGTGTATTTGCACCGCTTAAACGATGATTAATTCCAAAATTCATTGTAAACACTTTTGTTTATAAACTCAACTAACAATCTATGCTAAACACGCTGTAATGTCTGTAATCTTGCCAAGACTCGACTCAACCACAATGGTTTCAGGAGGTGCTTGGGGTTGTGCTCTAACGTGTGTATCAGCTCATGTAGCTGTGAGCGCTTGAACAATCGCGTGGGTTTACCTGAACGGCTGGAATACACTGACACACACGGCAGAGCATCATCGTGCCGATGCGTGACATCAACAAATAGATCGGTTCTTGCTTGGCAAAGCTCATAAATAGAATGCATTTGGCTTAAAAACACGGAATCAACCTTGTGCTCAATTACTTGAACGTTTTGCAAAAAAACTTCTGAACTATCTTGCTGGTGAAAATGCGCTAAAAAGCGCTTCACTATGGGGATACACTCGTTACCATTACATTCAATAAAATAGGCTACACCAATTTTTATCAATATACACCCATGATCAACTTCACCAGATAAGTAGTGTTGAGGGTTTTTCGACATCTGAGCCAACGCTCGACTCATCGATGTGAGTCCTCCCCTCAATGCATCATCCCAAGTGATTACGTGTGACTTATTCATCCCAACGATTGCAGAGAGAGGGACGTTCTCAACGAGCCGATTGGTGTCGTTTGCAAATAGTAGGTTATTCGCCTCAACATAATCAGATAGAGGCACTAACGGCTCTAAGGCAAACAACGGTGGCTGGTGGTCACACAGGCTAACCAAATCTGTGCGTATGACCGATTTAATGGACATCTAATCCTCACATAAGTTGTCACTATTCAGCGCCTTTTTGACTCTCTGAATAGTATTCACTGCCCTTCTAGTCCGTTGAGAAGTTGCTCTTATGCTAAGTCCTTGCTTTAGGGCTGTTATAATATCTGGATACTCTTTTATCAGCTCTTCGTTGGTTTTGGCTTTCCGACCACCTTTGCGGTCAGCGCTTTGACTGGGCGCTACTAGATTAGGATGGTCTACATTGAGCGCTGGTAATAAATGCGGTTCGTCACCATCCAACTTATTTAGTTTAGAAATAAAGTTGGTTTTTATCTCTACATCAAACAGTTCTCGAAATGTACCCAGTTCGACTTTCGATGATTCAAACATGCGGTGAATGGAACGCTCTAACCGTCCAAAATGAGGTAGAACCTTGACGACCTTACCTTTTATGTCTGGATAGAAAGACTGCAAAGCACCAGTGACCTCAGTAAGCCTCTGATGCACTGTGCGACTGGTCATGCCCACTTTTAAAAACAGGGGCTTGCCCTTAGACTCAAACTCAAACAGATAGAGCGACTGCTCATTCAGGGATAGAAACTTGTGCTCAAACAACTCAAGCCACTCAGGTGACGTTAAGCTGATGTACTTATGTCTCAAGTCAATCCAGTAACATTGCGCTTCATTTAATTCGCGCAAGGAGGTGTTCGGTGACAATCTCAGTCTGCTGTGCTTGAGATACAAAGCGTCCAGTTTTGTCGAGCTTATTTGTGACTCTTCCTCGAATGCTCGTTTTAAATCAAGCATTGGCTCAAAAGCCTCACATAAGGCAGCGAGTTCGTGCGACAATTGATAGTCATCAAAATTTAATTTGGGGTCTATTGCGGCTAATCGACTAAGGACATCTGCGACCTCTGGACTGTTATCTCGCTCACTTGTGAGTACACCTAAGCGCTCTAGACTCGTCACCGCAGTATCACGACCCCTAAACCAAAAGATATTTTTGTGTGTGTACTTGCGTCTTCTCTCAAGGTACTTGCGTTCATCAGCATTAAAAAAGCGAGTAATGTCAAAGGTATCGAAAAATGGTAGAAGAATACCCTCTGCGGCTTTAGTCGATTCTTTGCAAGTCTCAAGTTGATGTGCGAAATGATGAGATTTCACCTTGCCTTTCTTAGCAATAAGCGGTGATGAGCAATAAGGACAAACTAGCTCAGTCTTGCCGCTTGATACCTGCTCTATACTTAGCCAATCACCACGAGGATGTTTTGCAATCGTTAGCCACATCATTTCCCCCAGAAATCGTAATCCACATCATTACACTATAACAATTGAACCACTATTTATGCCTCAAACAACCTCATAACGTATCATGATACATTACTTAACCCTTACGGATTAGAAGTTACATATTACACTATAACTAACACAATAAAAGCAGAACCGAAACATACACACGATTGCAACAACAGATCTACAGGTTTTGCAAAAAAACCACAAATAGCACTCAACTGTATTACCACTAGTTTGACAAAATATTGCTACATCACTAAAAAAAACCGCTAGCCTTTATAGGTAGCGGTATATGCAGGAGTGACAATAAATCACAAAACAAACAACACAGGTTGGATTCTTTTAATCAGTGTTTATAGTAAACACATCAAACTGGGGCTTGGACTCAGCAGAGATGATAGTCCAATGACATTGCTCAATTGCTCCCTGTAAGCAGTAACCAAGTTTCTTAGTTACTTTAAACGAAGCTCGCTTAAGGCGTTGAGCGACTTCTAATGCGCCCACTCGTTTCAGATCATCGTAATTATTGATCCCGACACTACGCAAGCGATTGACATGAGTTTGAGTTAGATTAGGCGCATCGACCAATTCAGTGATGACAGAACGCCTAATCCCTTCATTTCGCTTTGCATAGTCAAAAGCTTGTGTAACTGCTTCAACGAAAGCGATCTTCCGAGACTCGAAGTTCTCAAATAAATAATACTTGGTGCGTACCATGTGATTCTTCTTACGATACTTATACTGTGTAGCATCGCTTGGGTTTAGAGCGTCCCAGTTAGCTTTACACAATCGAACAAACAGCCCTCTTTCGTTTGATTGAACTAACGTATAGCCATCAATAACAATTGTATATGCGCCAAATTGAGATCTTACGCTAGAGCTACCTAGTTCCGCTAACAGGCTATCTGCAATATTTATAGTCCCTTTATAATCAGGCATGATCAACCCCCCATCAACTTTACGGTTGGTAAAATATAAAACACATCAAGAAAAATCAAGTAATGAGTTTATAATTAAAGATACACTTTTGAGGTAGGCGGTTAAATGAATCGGCTTTTCTCTTCGTTATACATAGACTTAAGCACACTCTTACCACCAATAGTTTTGATCAAATTTCTTAACTCAGAATTGGGGTGCGCTTTTTGAAAACGTCCACTAAGCCCGAATCGTTTGATCCCAACCGAAAACCCATAACTAGGGTAAGTTCGTGCAGCATCCTTCACAAGTTCAAAGAGCGACTGTCGTTGTAGGTCTAGACTTATCATTTGCATATTACACCTCATAAATTGTTATTTAACTGACTCTATAAAAATATAAAAGTCTGGTGATTATTGCAACGGAATTTCGTTTCTTTTTTTAACACGTTGCCTTAATCAAGCGTCCTTAAACAAAGGGAGATTGTGTATCCCCCCTTTTATAAACAGGGTGTTATCTATGAATACAGAGAAGGTAGTGAACGGTTTGTTTTACGTTCATAACTAGCAATCTTACTCTCTAAGCGTTGAGGGCTAAAAGCGTTAGAAGTACGTACACCTTCTTTAATGCCAAGTTTTCTAACTTTCATTTTGGCACTGCTTGGATTCTCAGCATCAATATACCGACAGTAAATCATCTCTAATTCGGAGCGTGACTTTAACTCTAAAAGAGCTGCCAATGCCGTTGACTCCGCTTGCGCTTTTTTAAGGTGTCTTGAATAGACAACCCACGCCAAGCCACAGGCTACTAACGTAGAAAGCAGACCGAACAAACCCTCAATACACGACAGTGTGATGCTCTGACCAAACTCCGACTGAAAAAATTCACTAAATGTTCCCATGATTACAAACCTTGTTTAACTGACGCTATAAATATAGCAGATTAAGACAATTTCATCAAGTGACTTTGCATAAGAATTGAACTGGTGGTATTTGAAAATTAAATACTCACTATTACTAATTAAAATAATGGTGGCAGGTTTTTTTATAAAACATGGGGAAAGAGAAAATTAAGTTGGATTTTGATCACATAAATGATTGTAGATTATAGATCACATAAACGAAGCTATGATTAGATTCAGTGCAGCATTGAGCATATACGATTAAGCACATTTTGAGGTAAGGAAAGCATGAAAAATAAGAAGGACATCAGCAAGCTCACATTGATGATACTGTACGGATTAAAAATTCGTACATCTACAGGCTACGATCTGCAAAAACTGTTTTCAACGCTGGTGCGCCAATCACCTTCACATCAACAAGTTTACAGAGAACTCAGGCGTATGAGTGAGCAGCAATTAATTGGTTACAGAGTAATCCCAAGTGATTCAAAGCCTGACAGCAAGCTATACCGCATCTCAAAACAAGGTCGTGACCTACTTGAGCTGACATTAGAAGCGAAAACGAATCCTTACATAGCGACACTAGCCCCCCTACTTCACTTCAAAGCTGAGTCGGTATATCTCAGCAAAATATGCGAACTAATTAAACAGGACTTGTCATTATTCGATGAGGAATTAGATAACCCAAACCTTAGCACTAACCAAGTCTTACATATACGTGAGAAAATCATCATCACTCGATCGCAGCTTGAAATATTAGAACTATATCGTGACGACCTCGCTCGGGTAGAAGCGCCTGTTCAAGCTGCGTAATCTCGAAAAAAAGCCCCTCATTTTAATGTGAGGGGCAAAGGTAGGCTAGGTTTCAAATTACTTAAGCCATTTTCTTCTAAATAGACCAATAAGACCTACAGACAACAGCCCGAATAGCCCGAGCGAGCCACCACCAGAGTCACCGCCAGTCGAACCACCGTTGTCTTCATCATCATCGGCTGTCCAAGCCGTATTGATAGCCGTTAGGTCAACCAATGATGGTTGCACTTCACTTTCTGATACAGCAACGGCATAAACCATTCCATCGGCATGTTGAGCATCTTCAAACAGAGGATGGATGTAGGCAAAAGACACATCAACTTCTGCGGTTAAAACATTTTCAGCAAAGCTCACTTCGATTGGCTTGATTTCATTCCCAACCGTAGGGTTCGTATTAGATAAATGGATGTAAGCCGTTGAGTTAGAGTCAATGTTTTTTGAGCGTGTCACAGTGAAGGTGTAAACGTCAAAGTCGGTATCTTCCACTGCGGTCATGTCGAGTGTAGCCATATTAAGATAAGGCTCATGCTGCGCTACGATAGGCGCAAAGGTATTGATGAATTTAACCATGTCACCATTACCTGACTGACAGCCATCAGTTCCCGATAGCTGCATATAACCATCTGGTGCATCCCAAGGGGTTTCCATTAGTGACTTATAGCCGCTATCACACACCTCACCGTGTCCATACGTGATGCCTAAGTCCAAATCATCAAATCTAGCTGCATCTTCTGAACTATGTTTCGCCCCAAAACTATGAAGAAGCTCATGCAAGATTAGATATTCACTATGCGCGATGCTGGTGGTATTAGTAATGCCGCTTGCTATCCCAACCTTTTTCGTTACTACGGCAGACTGCCCGAAATCATCAAAAGCTTTATAATCTGAAATGCTAAAAGGCACTGCGTAGCCTACCGCACCGTTTGTTGCCCTTAACTTTGATAAGGCGACCAATAGATGCGCTGAATCATTGGTTAGATCAAGTAAATCAATTTCGTCATCCGCAGCGTCTAGATCGCCATACCGCAATACCCACTGCAATGATTGAAGCATTTCAGGGTAATACACATCATCAACTGAAAAAACTTTCGCAGGAATAAGCGTCAAGTTAGCGCCCTGCTCTGCCAAAAATTCATTTGATGCAGCAAGCGAGCGATAAAAACCAATCACCTCACTGGACACCATAACGAAAGAATCATTAGAAAATGCTTTGTTGTATGCAAAGGACACCTCAAGCTCAGTTGCATGAATTGAGAAAGAAGATAGTGCAATCGCACTTGATAGTAAAAGACGTTCCATGTTTATAAACCTTTTATCGCTTAACTGACTCTATAAATATAGCACAAGCACAAGAAAGGACAACCAAATTCATACTTTTTTGTTACTTTTCCACAATAAGGTAACTCTACATGTGCTGTTACAATATGCAATACAAAAGAGCGTATTTTGAACCATATCAACATTTATCTACGTGGTAGCGCCTCAAAACATCCACATAAGTTCATGATTTTGTTATATTGAACTGGATACATATAGAATAAAGTAGTGACTGGTATCTCAAAAAGCTGACGTTATTTATACAGAACGACATGCTTTGTTACATAATGAGTAGTTATAGCAGACAAAGCCAATCAATTACCCGACCCTAGGTTGAAGATAAAAATAAAACAAAAGTTTAATTGGCTAAAACACAGGATTGAAAAATGACACATGGCGTAGTAAGTATGTTTCTACGGCTAAAGGCTTTAAGACGATTTTCTAAAGAGGTAAAACTCTCTAGAGAGCAGAAAGAGAAGATGGTGGAGAATCTACTGTTGCTCATAGAAGAAGATAAAGCCGAAGAGAAACGAAAAAGCAAAATACAAACCGAAGCAGACAGGTTAAGGGAAATGCTTGCGAATGAAGGTATTTCAGTGGAACAGCTATTGGCTAAACTAGCCAAGTAGTTGACTATTAGCCTAATCCTCACGTTATGCAGTTTTGCAAAAAAACCTTTTTTCCCTCACTCCATTGGTGACAATTCACTCAGCTTGATGTAAGTTTATCTATTATAAAACTCATGGTGGATTTTGTAGATGGACTTACTTAGGGCAGTGGATGCCAACAGCTTTTATCCTGCATACCAAAAAATCATCAATACAGAGACCAACATGGTCGTTGCATACGAACTATTAGCCCGATGTGAGCTGGATGGAGAAGCCTACTACCCTGCTTCATTCATCCCTAAAGCCAAACTACTCAATATCACCCACGAAATCACTCTTAAGGTACTTGAAATCGCATTGAGGGATAATCAGTACAGCCCTACTCGACTAAATGTGAATTTTTCGCCAGATGAGTTATCACTACCAATCATTTCCAAACAGCTAGACAAGCTAATTGCAAAGTATCGTTACCCGAAGCAACTCATTAGACTTGAGATCACCGAAACACCGTGCCACGTAACTTGGGGCTTGTTCCGTGATAACGTCAACAAGATGAGACTCGAAGGATGGTCATTTAGCTTAGATGATTATGGCATTAACAACCAAAACCTCCAACGCCTGATAGAGTTACCTGTCTCTCAAATCAAACTCGACAGAAGTCTTCTCCCAAGCGATTTATTCAATCCCAACCCCACCATTTCTGCGAGCCTCAACCAACTGCAAAAGGAAGAGCGCCTTAAGCGTCTATCTATCATCGAATCAATAGCCCGAGTCACAAGCAGCGCAAATATTGAAGTGGTAGCAGAAGGAGTTGAGACAAAACAAGTCGCTGATATATTGACTGGTTTAGGCGTAACCATACAACAAGGTTTCTATCATCACCGCCCAGAACCATTCCCCGATTCACTTGCTACCAGCTTACTAAGAACATTCGCTTAAACCTTACGAAGTGAGATGAGATTCAAAGTCACGATCCCCTCGTAGATTTCACTATGATCATCTTCATTCCACTTTTTCTGCAAAACTTCGGGAACGGGACGTTTCATTTGCTCAATAGCCAAATTCCAGTCTTCATGTGCGTTAGCATATTCTAAATCTCGTAATAAGCTCGGCTCAATCGAACAGATATGCAAAGCATCGCAAGATTGACTCAATAGCTTTTTAACAGCGGCTCTCGCCCTAATCAGAGCGTCAGGACAGCGTAAGTCAGATAAGTCTATTTTCAGTTCACTCATTTGCATCAACCCTTGGCAGAGATCTAATCGCGCTCCAAACCAATTGCTCTCGCTCATTGCCAGAATACATAGGCTTGATCACTAAGTGCCCCTGCTTGTCACCTGCGAATATTTGGGAGATACCCGTTTCATCATCCAGCAAAATAGAGTCACAATCTCTAAACGCAAGGTCTTGAGCCAGAAAGTGCCATAGACGGTCAATGCAGGTACGTATTGGTCTTGAGTCCACCTGCCTAACACCATCGGTAATCACCGTGATTTTCATTTGGCGAGTGTAAAAGGTATCTAGACGAAACACGCACTGGTCATTGTCTATGTTCAGCCGATATGTAAAGTTCATGTTTTCATTCATTCACCTGTCCTCAAGCTGTTAATCTGATAGATGGGTAAATTCGCAGCTTTCTGCATAAAAAGCTTCCTATGACCTTTTCAGATTTAGGTGCGATCTGAACGGTTTTTGTGCCTTTGAAAGCGATATTACTGTCAAGCCAAATAGGGTCTGCGAGCTGGTGGAGAGGAAGGGAAGCAAGATTTGAAAAAGCCACGTAATCCACTTTTCGATTATTCTCCAATGCTTCTTCAATAGCCGAACGAAGTAAATAACCTAGCCCCTTGGCAAACAGCGCTTTTGCAACCAACGACTCTGTATGATGTTGTTTCCAATCATCGGTATCAAAGTGCTCAAGTGATAGCAATGGCAGCGTCTTACTGAGCAGACCTGAAATGGTCGCTTTCCATTGCGCGTAACAACTCGGGTCATACAATTGTTGATTTGCAGCTTTTGGGGTCGAGTCCATCAATGTCAAACATAGTGAACGGAACTGGTTCAAGTCCCACACCTGTCCTTTCTTTATTTTGCCATTCACGGCTATGGCATCGAGCAAGGGTTTCTGGTTAATGAAAACCTCCGAGCAAATGTCCTTTAGCAGTCTGCATAAAGGGGCATCTGAAAAGTACAATGACAACGAGGTTTTGGGCTTGACCAAGTTTAAGTGAATATCAGCAAACAATTTTCGTATCAACCCTTTTACTTCATCAACGGTCTCGGTATTCGTCACAATAAATTTTATACCTAACGTGCGATTAAGGAGTTGTTCGACCTGCTCTTGGTTCACAGTCTCCTGATTTTGAAGGTGTTTAATTTTTTTTGAAAAAGCCACATGACGACCTTGACCGTCATTGATAAAAGTCGAAGCATCACTGGATAAGTGCGCCAGAATTGCTTTTTGTCGCCCCACCTGAAATGTCTCTAGAACCTCTATCTTGCTTACAAAGACGATCACGCCTGTAAAAGCTGTTTCATCCTCATCTAAGTACGAAAAAATGCCATTCACTCTAGGGTCATTCTCCGTGACATCTCGCTGTGACTTGTCTTGCTCTTTGAGCACATCAGAATTGGCTTCAACGCTAAAACCAGTCAGGTAATCCCCCACTGTTATTACCCCTTCATAGCAATCAAAGCTACTTCGTAAACCCTCGCTCGCTTCAAACAAGCAAACCTCAACCCCTGAACGCATAACGTCTCTCCGTAAAATATTTAACTGACACAATAAATATAACACAACCTACGATTGACCTCAATGATTAATTTTGCTATATTTATAGAGTCCATTAAATAAAGGTAGAAGCAATGGCAGCAGTCAGTGTATGGGATTCATTTGATAGTGCGGAGATGCTCGATTGTATTGACATTACGAGCGAGACAAGCGACTTACAGAAAAAGCGCTACAAGAAAGTCCATAAAAAGTATCACAAAGAAGCGAGTCGCATCGCTGAAATGCTACTAAAGACAGACCGCATTTGTGAGGTTGGTAACTCGGGTGGCAAGGACAGTTACGTGGTCACGCTGATTGCTTTGGAAGCCTACCGACTGGCTAAGCAACGTGCAAAGGCACAAGGTAAGGTATTCATCAAACCACTTATTATTAATACGATTGATACTTTGATGGAAGAGCTACCCGTCCAGTTCTATTGCGATTACAGCATTCCGCAAATACAGAAATACGCGAAAGAATCAGGGATTCACTTAATTTACAACCGCATTTCGCCCACCAAGCTCAACTCATTCGTTATGAGATACCTTGGCGCTCGTAAATTTTTCACTAACGCTACCCGTACCGCTGACTGTACCGACTATTTCAAACTCACTCCCCTAAAAGCGCAGCAAAAAGAGACTCGTCAACTGTTCCCCCATTTCAAGCAGTGCAACCTCTCTGGTGTGAGAATTACTGAGTCAGCAAGACGCTCACACAACATGGCGAAACAGAGCACCGATACGCGAACCATCAAACAAGTCGAGCAGAGTGACGATGAAAATATCTCTTACGCTCCTATTCGAGACTGGGATGCGGATGATGTGTTCGCCCTATTGAGATTAACAGGTGATGACCCACTCGTTACTGTTCCTAGCCTAGAGCCAATACGAAGCTTTCAGCGAAATGCTGGACTACTTATCGAAATATATGGGGATGCCTCTGCTCCCGACACCTGCCAAATTAACTTGTCTGACGATGGGGAAGAAATCGGAGGGGGTTGTAGCTCTTCCAACAGCTCAAGAATGGGTTGCACGTTCTGTACGATAGTGACAGCCAACAAGTCGGCAGAGAACTTTATTACAAAGCCACGATGGAAGTTGTTGGGGATGGATAAAGCACTCAGGATACGAGATTACATTTGGCGATTGTCGATCACACCATCAAGTCGGGCTTTTCATGCTCGTTCCATAGACCCTATTTTGCAGAGAGTAATGCTCCAACAAAATGTGCTTAAGCCTAAGTTGACTGAACGAGTGTACCGCTATTTATGTCAATTAACTCGTGATGCCGAAGATGTGCAATATGAAATTGATGCTAAGGGGACATTAGCCTTTGAGGGTTATCAAGACATTCTCAATGATCACTCTATTCATCCCAAAGCCAAGAGGGACTACCTCGACATGTACGCACAAGGGATTAGGAAACCGTTCTATCAATTCGTAACCCGAAATGACGCGATCACCTTAAGCTTTGTTTGGGCTTTGGATGGGTTATGCACCTTAAATTATGCCCCAATTGGCATCTATAACGAGGTTTTCGAGAAAAACCGCTCGGTGGCGTACCCTAAATTGAACAGCGAAATGACGGTACAGCCAAAACTAAAGAGTACACCCATGCACGATGCTTTTGCCCTACCTCTACTCAGTAAGGAGGCAGAGCAAGCCTATCGGTTTGAGCCGCTTAAGGAGGTATTGCCTTATCACGATGAGTGGTTGCATTTAATCGAAGAGCGCTGCCCATCCTCAGTCATCAAACCAAAGCACACATTACGTCTCAATGTCAGTTACACAGCCGAGAATGACAAAACCCTGATTGACTCAGTTTCAATCGTAGGCTCAACGAAAAAATACGGTATCGAACGCTTTACCGCCATCGAAGCCGAGTTGATGGAGGCTTGCCAAAAGCATCGCCTCAAAAGGTCAAGTACCGATGGTTTACAACAAACAGTGATTGAGCTTCGCCATCTGAAAATTAAACACATCGAGGGAATGCCAAACCCAAGCGCACGGAAAAAACCAAATCACTATTTCAAAGAGAGTACCGTTCGAGTGAGAAAGCAGGGTATGCCAACTACCACGAGACTTCGGTTTTATAACGCCCGTCCACGTTCGAGTCTACAACAGCAACACCATACCAGTGCTGTATTGCTTAACTTCGATCCAACAAACAAACATGACATAGACCTAAATATCAACGATGAGCAAGATTATGAACACCTAGCTATTGAAAGTATTTCGATAGACTCAGAGGTGGGAACACTTTACTGGAATGAACTCGATGGATGGGAACGGGCTGTAAGAGAATATGAGCAGGACAAGGAGCACTACATACACAACCTACGCAAATGGAAACGTAAAAAGGCGTATGACGGTCTAAACATCGTTCGCAAAATGATGGCATTCCAAGGCATTACTATCGCACCACGTTACATCACAGAGCTTAGGCGTATCATCTACAGAAGCTACATTTTGCAACAAGCAAGAGCCTTTGATTACCAGTCATTGAGTCTCTCACAGCTAGAGCGCAAAGCCGAGCAAGGCGCACTCATTACTATGGCGCAACATCGCTCAGATAAGGCTCAGAAACTACTCATGTTGCGCTCCATGAGAGCTGCCGACAGACAACAATTAAGACATAAACTCACTGGTGGCGACATCGCAAAAACCATCATCGCTAAAATCGATGCGCTTAAAAACACATTGACTTCAATCAACGACACCGTTGCCAATGACTTCTTGACCCACTTCTATCGTGAAGCTTCGAGTGATTTTAAAGCGTTCCAGCGTGAAATGATGACAAAGCACGAACGTCATGAATTAGAACAAAATGCCCAAGCACTGCATGAAGCCGTTAAGCACTTTGATTGCACCTTTGATGTGAGGAACGCAGCCAAGACGCTGAATAAGGTTGCATTGAGTCAACAGGCTAAGCTATTTTCCCAGTTAATATAAGGGGCATTCTCACTCTTTTCCTACCCAATATAAGATAACCCAACATACATTTAGGAGCGTATTATGCAGACGGTTAATTTTATCGTACCGAAAGCCGATTTGATGGGGGAAGCCCGTCTCGTCCTCGGTAACTTCATCGCAGAGAGAGCAACGGGCTATTACAACGGCAACAAAACATCATGGCATGTTTATGAGGTTGAGTGGATAATTGGCGAATTTGAAGCGCACCAGAATTATGAATGTGATTTAGGGACAAAGGTCATCGAGATACATGGCTATGAGAACAAGTCGGTACGCACAAGCGGCAACAAGTGCTACGTCACTGTCCGATATATTTCAGAGACCAACAAAAGAGAAGCGAAAAAGGTGCTGCAACAAAAACATTTTGAGAAGGGTTACACGGTTGGTTGGTCATATAATAGCGAACACACTGCTGTGATTAAGCATGAGATTGCCGATTAAGCACTTCAACTGATCAATGTATCAACAGTCGCAAGCTTTTACGTCCCTGTTCCCTTGAGTTTTTTTGAAAAACCCCATACCATTAAATAGTGGGGGCGCATGGTTATATCCTCGGTTGTTTAACTGACATTTTACAATTGATAGCGACTTTCCTAGCCCCCACCCTTCTTACACTACACTAACCTACCGAAATAACCGCAGCTTACTTATAAACAATTGCGTTTAGAAACAATAGTGTTTATTATTTTGTGTCATTGACCGCTCTGCATCTCTATGACATAAGGAAAGTTCATGCGCCAAATTAGCAAATCAGATTACCTAGAAATTCATCAGCGTTTAGAGGCATTAACAAAGCTTCGAGCCGATGCTGTGAGCATGACCGAATCCATCAATAAAAAAATTCAAGTGATACTCGATGAAGAAGTGAATGAGCAAGGACAGAATTTTCCAGATGTGATGGAGTCAATCGACAGCGAACGCGATAGCTTGCTCACGTTGCTTTCGGATATATATGGTGAAGCTGAAACCTATTATGACGAACGTTCTGATAAATGGCGTGACAGTGATAAAGGCGAAGAGTATCAGGGATGGATGGAATCAATTCAAACCTTGGCAAACAATCATGAAGCCGATGAACTGCAAGTCGATTTTCATGTAAATAAGGATAACCTCTCAAACGGTGCGCTTGAGATTGAAGCTATCGAAGTGGAGAGACATTTCGACATACCAAACCAATCACCCAATGAATAACAAGGATTAGGCATGACCCTCGTTGAGTACATAGAATCTCGATACGGCACACATCGTGGCGCTAGCGCTGAGTTCTTGCGTGACAACCCAATGATACTTGCACAAGAGCTGACTCGCTGGAAACGGACTCACCATATCAACCTTGATACTGGTGAAATATACAAACCTACACGTACTGTCCTATTAAAACCCGAGTTGTAAACACTTATGTTTATAAACGGTATTGTTTACAATACGATCACATTTCAATATGGTAATTCGGCAATGGACAAGATAGTTGAGAAAATACAGAAGCTTTTAGCACTAGCGGAATCAAATAATCCGCACGAAGCCTTTCAAGCGGCAAAACGCGCTCGAAACCTGATGGATAAGCATTCGATAAGCAAAGAGGACATTGAGCAAGCTGGCAAGAAGGAATTCCTTGAAGCTGAATCTGAGTTTGTTTTCAAACAACGAAACCTGTGGGTATCCATCCTTCATTCTAGTGTTGCTCGATTGAACGACTGTCGAGGGGGCATCGTAACCTCAGATCGCGAAGTGAAGCTACTGTTTCAAGGGTTCACTGCCGATGCTGTGGTGGCACAAATGACTTTGGACTATCTAATTGACACTTGTAATCGATGCGCAAAAGAATCGGGCGCTAGGGGTCGAAGCGAGCATTATCAGTTCAAAGTTGGTTTTGCTAGAGCTATCGCGGAGCGGATTAAATCGCTAATTGCTGAAAGAGAGGCAAGCTTTGTTTCGAGTACTGGGACAAACCTAATTCCGATTAAAAAAGCGCAAGTGCTCAACCACTTCGGAGATTTACCTTCTGCACGTTCGTTCAAGTATCGAGATCCAACTATGTCCGAGGCACTTGCATACATGGGTGGTCGAATCGCTGGAAACAATACTAGCCTCAACGCGCAAGTTAATGGCGCAGAGACCCGTAAGCTTCAATCTCAAGTGGATGATATAAAGGAACTCGTCATACACCTTCTTGGCTCTGGCTGGGTTTATTTAATAAAAAATAACAACTACCTATACCATCCAGTTAAACAGATTTTTGTCAAATTGGATCACCAAGCGAATACCGCCTTACTCGTTCGACAGATTGATTCAACCGACTCAATCTACATACAGGACGTTGAACATATAGAGCAACAACTAACTCTGTTGGGCGCATAGCTTTTTTTAAAAAATGGATGTCATCGTGAAAAGTCCTGAACAGAATCTAAAAGAAATCGAGAAGTCGCTGGCTGTTGACGCTCAGTATTTAACGAAAGTCGAGGTAAAGCCTCTTACACAGGAAGAGTTATCAATCATAAAGAGTCGCATCAAGCCGAGCTACTGTTATGACAACGCCATAACCTCGGCTGTGAAGCTCGATATGTGCAGCGTGGTTTATGGAGCAGCACAGGTTAAGCTCAGTCCTGAACTTACGATAAACGTTGAACATGCGTGGATAAAAGACAATCGCGGAACATACTACGATCCTACATATCAGCTTCTAGAATTAAACAAAAAAACCAATGATAAGACGGACTACTTTTCACTAATAGAGATACCACTAGACGAATACTTTGATCTGGCTAGCGATATATCTGGCTATCCATTAACACAACTGACCGCTATCGATTTTTGCGGATTGCGCATGAGCAGGAAGTACGAAAAGCAGTTCAAGCGAACTTGACGGTAAGTGAGAAAGGAAGGATACTAAAACTGTATAAATAAACAGTACCCTTTTCATCTATGGCGACAGTCAATAAATTTGAAAGCCCAGCAAACGAATATGCCAGTTTGTCTGAGCTTAACCTACATACTCTGCTGGTGGGCAATCATCACCACTCCATCTTTTTTTCATACGCCCAAGGGAATAACCTTCGGAGTCGCGGCATTATGTCGGGCGACCTCATTATTGCAGATAGAGCCGTTAAGCCCCATGATGGCGATTTGGTGATAGCGCTCGCAGTTGATGGATTTGTACTCCGAGTCATCGACCTTAATCACCGATGCTTACGCTGCGATAACGAACCTTCCATCCCGTTGCATGGTGATGTCATTATCGAAGCAACAGTGACTCAAACCATCCGTTGCCATCGACCATTGCAGCTAAACTAGATGTATTTTCTCTGTGATGTACATGCAATGTACCCATCCTGCGAACAAATTCATCGCCCCGACCTAAGACACAAAGCCGTAGCCGTAGCTAGTAACGGAGATGGATTGGTGGTCGCTCTTAATCGTGCTGCGCGTGAGCTAGGGGTGAAACGCTATGAGCCTGTTCATTCTCAACGTCATCTGTTTTCCGAAGACAAATGCACGTTGTTCTCGTCCAACTATCGTCTTTATCAGGATTGCAGTTTACGCCTAATGCGCTGCTTAAAGTCAAAAGGCATTTTTATTGATATGGCTGATTACAGTATTGACGAAACGTTTGGAGAACTACCACATTTCATACGAACGTATGATGACCTTCTATCGGCAGCAAGAGCACTGAGAAGAGCTGCGTGGGATGAAGTTCGATTGCCAATTGGAGTCGGTGGGGGGCGAACATTCACAATCGCCAAGGTATCATCGCACATTGGTAAGAAGGTAGAGGGTTATCGAGGTATCTGTATTACATTGCCCGAAACCGAAAGTGATCACCTTAAGCTCGTTAGTACTTCGGATATTTGGAACGTAGGAGCGTCCACAGCCGCTCTTTTACGCAGAAAAGGGATAATGACCGCCTTAGACCTCAAAAACGTTTCACCGAGCGATGCGAGAAGCTGGATGGGGATTAATCTAGAAAGGACGGTGAGGGAGCTAAGGGGACAGGCGATTTATTCAATGTCATCTTTTCCTGACTGCAATACGAGAAAAGAGGTTACATCGAGCTTAACACTGAGCGTGAAAGCCACAACCACCATCGAACTACATCAAGCTCTCTCTCAAAGGGTCGCCACTGCTGCCGAGAAACTTAGACGCTTAGGTTTTTCTGCAAAAGTCATTACCCTTTATGCAAGCAGTAGTCGATTTGACCCAGACCCTCAGTATTCCAATACGACTATCACTCTCGAACAACCGACAGATGACACCAGAGTATTCATTGCAGAGTTGAGCAAACACCTTAACCAACTATTCAAAAAAGGTGTAGAGTTTAACAAGGTTGGATGCAGACTGATGAGCCTTGTGCCAAGCGCCAATCTGCAGGGCGATCTATTTGCACCGAAACAGTCACCTGAATTAATGAAAGTGGTAGATGGGCTGAATCAACGCTTTGGCAGCCATCTAATTTCAATTGGTGCTCAGAAGGTAGCCAGTGAAGCTCAAATGCTCAGAAGACACCTAAGCCCCAACTACACAACAAGCTGGAATGACCTACCAAAAATCACCTGCTAAAAGTACTATCAGTTAAATTCGGCTTGTCGTTTTTCCTTAATTTTTTTCAGAAGGAGCTTAGACACGATACGTCCAAACAATACTAAACCACAAAGAGACACTAGCCCCCACGTAAATCCATACTGACTATATATCTGAACAACTTGAAGCCATGCAAAGCAAATTACAGCTACGAGTGTCAAGAGTTTGATTATCGGCATATCAGCCTCCATTTAGGTCGAGAAACAAGGTTATGAGAACTTATGCTGCTATACATCCTATTAATAAAGCTTGAGACCGATGCCACTAATCACTACTATGCGAATTGAACAATCGACTCTGCTCTTGCGCTTTACGCAAGCAGTTGCTCCATGAGAGACGCTTATCACTTTTACTAATTTTCTTCGCTAGCTTTTCAATACGCTTTTGCTCTTCACTTTTGAACATCATTCCAGTCCTTGAATGTAAATCATGAGCACATTGCAAACAAAAACGCTTATAAACACAAATACTTATCAATGTGAGTAATGATGCTTTAAGAGGCTGTAGACTGTCTTTTGGTGTAAGTGCGCTTGCGTCTCAAAGACTCAGAATGAAGGGTCTCCGCATACTGACGACCAAGAGTTGTCAATGACCACATACTCTCATTAATATGCGCGGCAGCGTTAATTACTCTTGCACCATTGGATTCAAAACTGAGGTAGCCCAGCTCGGACAAGCGTCTTAAAGACACGAGGAAGTGATTTGACGCCAGCGGTTTATCTAAAGCTTCTGAAACTTTTTTGCGAATATATGAGGTGTTTACTGGTGTGGCAATGCCAAAACGAAGCTCAACAAAATGCAAAACAAGCATAGCGTTCTTTTGCTGAGCACTGATTCGATGTGAGATACTTAACTCCTTAATCGTACCCCTACGATTTAATTAACTTATAAGGATGGGCTTGAAGGAGCGTTTAGTAGCTCGCTCAAGTTCTTAAACTCTGGCTCTTGAGGCTGCTCAGTCGTGGAGAAAGGATTCACCCTCTCTGTCACTTCGACCATCTCATTTTTAAATTCACGCGCATGTTCAATCAATTGATTATTGTTGATGTCCACACCTTCCCTGTTGAGAACAGAGCTGAGTTCTCGGTGGTCTTTGGGAATGCGTATAGCGTTTGTACCACCGAATTCAATACCCTCACTTTCTAGGTGCTTCAATGCAGATTGAAGGGTTTTGAACTCTTCTGGTACAGAAATGCCATTGGCAATCGCTTCCTCAAAAATACCACGTTGATTGACCTCTGGATTAAAACCATTATCAATAATCGCCTCACCGAACCGTGACAGAAACTCATTGTGCGCAAAACTTTGAAGAACAGAGTTCTTAAGGTCGGTCAAGGCAACCATCTTCGCTGGAAATGATAGCTGCAATTCAATACTTTGCTGTAGTGCTTGCGTCACTTCTGTATCAAACACTTTTTGAATGTCAGCAGCGTTATGAATCTCAACGCCACGGTTTTGATTCAGATAACTCACGGTCAGTCCCATCACTTCATTACCAATCGCTGAATCCATATCTCGGATAATGCGGTTCTGCATGTGTGACTCTTGAATGTGATTCTGCGGCTGGAAGTCTGTTACACCATTAAAGCCACCGAAGTCCAACTGATTCATCGTTTGAGTGGCAATGCCTTTAAAGCGATTAAACATCTCGTACTCAGCATCAATCTGATCATACACCTCACGGAAGAAGTAAGGAGAAGCTTGAAGAAATTGCCCGTGCTCTTGCATGACGTGTAAAGGATTTTGCTTGCTGTTCAGCGCATCTGCAATCATGTGACTAATTTGATTACTGCCAGATTGACGAATTTCACTAGGTGACATTCCGAGGTCTAGCCCTGAATCACCATGAAGGTTGAACTGCATGTTTTGCAAAAAAAAGCTGGGACTCTTGACGCAAATGGTCGTTGTAAGACCCCAAGAAAAAAGGGGCGCTAGAAATATTTTGCCGTGTACTGTTCCTGTTCGTGGATGACACCATAAACACCCCTCTTGGTAATAAAATGAATGAATCATGAGAGGCAATGCGCCTCATGCAGTTAAGTATATTATAAACTACATGGTAGATGCATGTAAAAAAACTGTCAGTTATTGAAATAAACAATAATGTGGCACAATGTCTCACTTTTGCTTAATTGATGGTATCTCACTCATAAGACAAAATAATGAACGCCTAGCCTTTATCCAATGCCAGTTCAATAAATCCCTTATAATTCAACACTATAGGATACGGTTTCGATATATCCTTTTATGAGTCAGTACGAATAAGAGAAAAGCCGATCCATCGAATAATTTAAACCTTAGAGCTATTGCTCGACCAAATTTCCTTCAATTTATTTCGGGTCGATCATTAAGATTATATTGTGCCACAAACACATGTAACAATTTGTAACCTTAAGCAAAGGCAAATTGGTGATATAGGATCGCCTATGTAACGCCCTGTTAAGGGGTGAGCAACGCATTGATATAAATCACCGACACAACCATAAACACTAAACTCAACCCAAACCAAAAATGCCAAGTGTTGAGAGTTGTCGGTGGACAAAGTTCGATACCTCGACAATAAAGTAACTATGACATTATTTTCCCTTATTTCTTCGTTAGTGGTTAAGCTCGTTCGCTTTCCAAGTGATTTGTACCAGAGAAATTCAGATGGTTATAAACAGCTTTAAGCTTGGTTTCATCAAAACAGCTTGTTTTTCGTTTGCCTAACTCTCGATACAAAAAGCGAGATTGTTCACTTCGATCCAGTTTGCTGTAATAAAGTCCAAAGACTTTAAATTTATCTGTCGTGTAGTCCAGTAACGCTTCAACCCTTTGTTGTCCATCAATGAGACAATCCGAGTATTTAGCTAATGTGTTGTTGTCCAAATCAACATAATCGTTCACAACGATAGAGCCAATGTCGTAACCTAAATAGCAGGATTCAACGAATGATACCTTTTGCTCTAATGTCCAAACGGAATCCCGTTGCCATTCAGGAATAGGGAATTTACCTAGCATCTTTCGCGCCCACGGGTAATCTTTTGCTGAATAGCCGTGGCGTTTGTCTACCAAGTCAGAAATCATGACTCCCGATTCACTAAACTTGATAATTGGTTGTGGGATTCGATTATTCACGTAGTTTCCCTCTACTCGCGGTCTAGCAGCTTAACTTTCTTAGCTCGGATCAGGTCTTGAATACCACCCTCGTATTCATCATCGCTCATACGATCAATTTCGCGGCGGTCATTCACTTTAAAAAACTCACTTCGACCTGCTTTTTCCGCCATGTAATCAATCAAGAGAGGTACGATTTGACGATCTGTTTTGTTGGTCAAATCGAGAGAGCAAATATCAGCAAAGATTTCAATTAACGTTTCTTTCAGTGAATTGTCTAAATATCCCCACATATGAGAAACCGAACTACCCTCGTCTGAAACGTTGCCAGTTAATAACTGGTAAACATAAGTTTCACTAGAGCTGCCACCGCCATTGATTAAGCCTTTCAAAATTAGGTGTTGGTAATGATCCATTGTTAATAATTCCTATATGTTGTGGTTTGGTAAAGGGCGCTATATACCCCTAAATTTTGATTTGTAGCTTTTCTGCCATTGCTTCGAGTTTATCAGCAAGCTTTTCGCATTCTTCAATGAACAGCTCTAAGTCGTCTGGATCTTCTACAAGTTCCTCTGGACTAGCACCGCCACTTTCCATGCTTTTGATGTATTGAGCTGCTGTTTCTAAAGCTTGTATTCGTAGTTGCCTACGCTTTACTCCCAAAGCCATTACGATTTCCCAATTAATCTTCGAATAAAGACTCAGCCCCAATTAACGGGATAAGTCGTAGTAAAACATCTTCGATAACCCCACTTTCAGCAGTGGTAATTAACTTCGATTTTCGGTCTTTCCAAGATAATGTTTGAATTAAACTTGCTGCAACCACGCAAGGTTTATCAAGATTATTTACTGGCACTTCGGTAGCTTGACCGCGAATACTTGTGCTAATCGGGCAGCAAATAAGTAAGCCTGTTTGCTGATTGTAATCCTTGCTAGAAAGAACGAGGGCAGGACGTGTTTTGCCGATCTCTTTTCCTTTGACTGGCTCGAAATCCAACCAGATTATTTCATTTCGCTTAGGAATATACATCGCCATTACTCGCCAAACTCCTTACCCGATATAACCGCTAATTCATCAGCATGTGCCGTATGAGCATCTAAACCTTTTAGTAAGTCTTTTTCACTTAATGGAAAGCGTTTCTTTTGTCGCTTAACTGGCTCAATGATGATTTTTTTACCTTCGGTTTTAACTTCAATATCAGCACCTTCAACTAAACCCAACTGACGTATGAACGTAGCAGGAATGATATTGCCAAGACTGTTACCAATTTTCCGTACTTGAGTACGCATATTGCCACCTTGTAGTGAGTACATTGTTATAACATGAGTTACTGTACACCTCTATCGCCAAGTGTCAACAATGTTATAACCAAAAGGACAATTCAGCCGCCTTTGATAATTGAGCACTTGAAATGTCGATATACTCCAAACTCATACTTGGTTCTTTATGCCCTAACGCCCGTTGTATTTGACTTAGCTCAACCCCTTGAGCGTTCATGTTAGTACCATACGAACGCCGTCCAGAATGGCTACTACAGCCCTTTAGACCACTGCGCTTGTAAATATTTCTGATCATAAATTCAAGCGCGTCACAGGCAAGATAATTGACCGTCTGACCAGCTTGATTGATTCTGGTCTTGCGCTTCATGGAGTAGCTGCTCCCCCTATTACTCAAAATCAATTTACTTCGGGAGTTAAGTGATTGGTAAGTATCATCGAATGTAGTAGCCAAATTGCGGGATTTTCGGTAATCAACCCACTCTTGGATCATACTCTTAGCTGATTGACTTAACCAAACAGAACGCGGGATTCGTCTCTTACATAGCGCAGCTCTGAGGTGTATTTCATGCTTAATCTCGCCTGTTGGTGTGATCACATCGGCAACGGTAATTTGAGCAAGTTCAGACACTCGTAAGGGTGAATTGTGAAAATGACAAAGCTAATACAGCACGTTTCTGTTCTGCGTTCTGCATTAGTTGGCATCGAGTAAGCAACTTTTTGATTTGGTGCGGGGTGAGGCTTTTAGCCTTAGATTTTGACTTGGGCATATTGTGCATTTTCCTTAAATAACCAGAAATACACACATCACGGAATTTGACCGTGTTGTTTAACATACCATAGGCGCAATGGGAGTTTAGGGGAAAACGAGTATGATACTTTAATAATCAATTGTAGCTTGATTAGGACTTGGTGGTAGCAATCAGTATGAATCTTTATTTTTGATCATGTTTAAGATTAAACGGTTCGATCAGGGTTGCTTGACTGTTTAGCAACGAACTTTATTCCTCTCCTACAGGATAGTAACGATGATGGAGTCAAAGTTTCGATCTTTGTTGTTACTTCTTGGCTGTTACATCACATAGTAATCAGCCCTGTGTTGGAGAAAAGTTCTTATCTTTGTCCAACGACAAGAGTCACTCTTAAATGAATTGTTAGTACAAAATATACCAATGAAAAAAACCGAGGCTTAATGCCTCGGCTTATGGTTCTAATCAGAGTGAACTACACGAATAATCGTTCCGACATTAGATACAGTCCCCTGACAGCCTTGCGCTGTCGTAATCGAATGATCAACTTCGCAATTATATCCAAGTCGCGGCTTGGCTTTGCTGGTAACAACGCACCACACTCTTTAAGCGTCTCACAACGAACGTAATGCCGAATAAACTGCCAACGCATGTTGATAGTGCTGGCGTCCTTATGATGCTGCTCAAGCTCGTTCGTTACGCAGAAACAGAAGACCGACACCAACCTCTCTCGAATGGTAAGCATCAAATCAAGCCAGCTTTGGTGGTGATGGTTGTTACGGTCTCTAAGCTTGGGAACATGAAACATATAAAGATGTGCGACCTCGTGGGCAATCAAAGAGCAAAGCGCTTCATTAGGCGTCATGTAAGCTGGTGGCAAATATGACCTAGCCAGTGCCGAACTTTCGCTGTAGAAGTATCGCCCATCCATTTCACAAGCGAAAAGCTCATGGAGAGCAAAATACAACCCTGCCCCTCGCTCGTTGATTCTAGCATGACTGGTTCGACTACCCTGCCAAGACAAAACGGTGTTTAAAACCACCGTCTTGTAGGGCAGCTCGATACCAGTAGTTCTACTTGCCACTAAACAAGCTGTCCCAACAATCGTTAACGCCTCACGCTCTATCGCCTTTTTAGTGATGGCGCTAATTGGCATCTTCAATCATTGCTTGTAACTGAGCCATCAGTGCGCTCATCGATTCAGAGGAAAGAGTTTGAAGCTCAATCGTCAAAGCACCATTTTCCTTAGTCGTCACTTTACCTAAATTATCTGGCAAGGTATTCACGTTATCAGACACTTTAGGATTGCTTTCCTTTAGTAATTGACTGCAGGTTTTAGAAAAAAACTTGATAGTGGCAGTATTGGCATCCTTTGGAGCGATCTCATTGACAGCAAAATTACTTTGGGCAACGAATTGGCTCACTGTTGTAATCACAGTGGCTCGTTGCTCTTCATTCAGAAGCTTTCCTTTTTTGCTCTCTGTGAGCTGACTCTCATCGCAGATTCGGAAGTAATCAATGACGGTATTGATTGACGGTCGCCCTAAAGTTGCAGGTGAGGGAAAAAGCTTCCAAACCTTTTCGCTAACCTCAAACGACTGGATGGCTGCGTAATAATCAGCTCTGGGAATGCCCAATTGTTTGATGATGGCAGATTGGCTTAGCTTTTTAGTGTTATCGACATTCCCTGCCCTTTGAGAAGCAAGCTCATGGTGTCGATGTTTTGAATCAATTTCTCGTTTTAAAGCATGGCGCTTCTCTAGCAGACCATTACCTACATGCAAGTTCGCATTTCGACTTAAGCTGCTGGCACGTTTTGGATTTATTGAGTCATAAGAGACGTAAACCTGAAAATCATAACCGCCAGCTTCACAGCCTTGAGAGCGTCTAAAGCCATCAACGAGTTCAATCAGGTTGTTTTGCTTATTGAAAGTACCCAGTGCTGGATAGACATTGATCCCTTCCTCTGAAATCATCTTTTTCGCTTCTAAGCGATCAAGTTCCGTGAAGTACTCTTTAACCCGTGCGTTATCTGGATGAATAGTCACTCTCTTTGCCAGTTCATCGGCAGGAATCCGAACCAGTTTAAACACCACATCAGCCCCATTACGCCCAAGCGGTAGAGCTATCTCATTTTTACCTTCTTTGAGCGTTTCAGGGTCTACATCCTCTGCCGTGATTGTTTGAGAAAAATCTTCCTCGCCTAACTCAGAGTCCAGATCAAAACCATCGTCAGGCAGGTCAAGTGCAGTCGATTTGGTTTTTTCAGTGTGAGGGTTATGACCTACCATCGCATCGGTAGCAGTCAGTTGTATCGTTCTTTTAGCCATTCTTTAAGTCCTTAGATTGCCAAGCCCCAAGTTTTCTTCATAGCACCTTCGACACCAACAGCCACGGTATTGATAATTTCCATTGCTGCAGCGTGAGACTCTTTTGTGCCGTAGAGTACTTTGCCATCGACTTTCATTGAATATTCGTAAGGAGAGATTTCAAGTACCGACTTATATTTGAAAGCGGCTTTTTTCACAGCTTCACTGTGACCCAAGTCAGGCAACATCGTTGTACCCCCTGCGTACCAAATTTCACGCAATAGCTCTTGGTCAGTTGCCGAGTTTTTAATGCCTCCGACTGTGAGCATTCGGATATTGTCATAACCTTGGTGGTCGTGAGACTTAACCAATTCTTCATAGAGAATTTTAAAGGTCTTGAGATACTTGTACGTTCCGTCACGGTCTTTGTCGCTTGGGTGAAGCGGAATAAGCACACTAGTTGCAGAAAAGTGCGCTGCAATGGTGATGTCATTAATATTGGGTGGTGTATCAAACAGGATGATGTCGAAATCATCTCGTACCGCATCGATGATTGGCTCTAAAACCTTGTAGTAATCATTACCAAGCTCTTTACTACGTAGATTAAAAAGGTTATCCGTCTCTTTCGCTGGAAGGACTCGCACATTCGGGTGATTAATTTCATGGAATGCGTCTCGGATAAAATCTTGATAAGTCTCACCCTCATCAAGCTCAAAGTTTTGCATCACAATATCACCGACACTAAATGCATCCTCAGACAAATTAGGAAGCATTGTTGCAGTCAAACTGCCTTGAGGGTCGAGGTCGATAACACCAACACGATAAGTGACAGGTAATTCAGTTGCTAAAGCTAGCGCTAGGTTGTAAGTGGTGGTTGTCTTGCCACTCCCCCCTTTGAGATTCCCTACAAGCCACGTTTGTAGATCTTGCTCCACATCACGTTTAAAGGGAGTCTTTAACTCTTCACCTGTGGCAATACGCATAGCTTCGGACATTGGAATGCGGTAAATATTCGGCTTGTTGTCACTCTGAGGAATAACGCCTGTAGGCTGATATTTATCGACCAAACGTTTAACGGTTGTAGAGGCAATTTTCTTACCATAAAGCCACTCACCTAATTCTGTTAGTGAGCAGAATACCTTTTGACGCTTCCCGTTCGGTGCAACATACAACTCGCTATTCAGATCAGAAAGTAAATCAATCTGCTGATCATACTCGTGACGTTGTGCTCGGCTAATCACATCCCGAAAGCGCTCAGCTAGGATGGTGTAAGCCTTGAGAGTCTGTAATCCATTCATATTGGTAAACCTTGCTTGGTTATCATGTCATATCGTTAACTAGATACTACATCAGAAACAAAGTCAATAAAAGGCATCTTGTTACGATAATTAGCACACCCCGCGATTTTCGTGACAACACAGCATTAAGCGAACACAGCACCTATTTGAAAACAGAATCTTGACACACTGATTATTCTTGCTATATTTATAGGGTCAGTTAAACAAAAGGTATCCATCATGATTAATCGCGACTCTGTTCAAAGCATTTTGACGCAACTGGGCGAAGAGAACATTATTTTACAGACCCCTACAGGTATTGTAGCTAATATTAGTGACTCAGATTACTTTGCTGTTGGGTCACATTCAAAACACGCCATTGACCCTGCATTGCGCTCTGGTTTGGACTACAAATTTTTCACAGTAGACAAACGAGGTAAGAAAAAATCGAGCGGTATGGACGATGGCTCTCTACTCCATTGCTTGACATTAGAGCCTGAAACTTTTGACTCTAAGTATGTTTTGCAAAAAAACTATGAAGAAATTCACCGCGACAACGATGCTTTCTTTGTCAATGTCGAAGCGTTTAAGGCGACAATTTCCGAGCACAACCGCAAGCACAGCGCATTTGCAAAAGAACTTAAGAAAGCAGCAAAGGTATTTAACTCTTCGAGTAGTCAAACTAAAGAGCTGGAAATCACCGAATATAGTGAGCTGCCTACCGAGTACAAAACAGCAACACTTACTACCGCAGGTAAAACAAAAGCCTTGAAACGATTTGAAGAACAAATCCTTGTTCGCATCACTGATTCAGTTCAGGGGGATGAGCTGAAAAGACTCGTAGCTGTTAAGGTCGAAGCCCTGTCTGCTGCGCTTAATGAGCTTTACACCCAAACTGAGGTTAAAAGTTTCTATAAAGCTGAGCTAGGCGTAAAACGTCAAATCCTGAACTCGCTTATTGATGCAGTGATTGTAAAGCGCACTACGATGAGTGCTGATGAGTTTATGGAGTACGTGCCAGAGCAAATCATTGAATCTGCACTGACTCAAGCTAGTAAGAAGAAAGCACTATCCGATTATTCAAAAACTCAGAAATCGCAAAAACAGCAAATTGACGAAAAACAAGCTATCGATACTTTATATAACGAACTAAAAGCCAACCAAGCTCTAAACGATAGCTGTGAAGAGTACGCTATTAGCTACCTGACTAAATTACCGAATGTCGGCAATAAGAAGAGCGATAAAGAGGTATTTGAGCTAGACGAATGTATTCAGGCATTTGAGCGCCTCTACAAAACCAAACCCGTGATTATGACAGAGCTGGTGGAAGCGGATAAATACCGAGCGTCAGAGCAGAAAAAAACGCTAATTAGCCAAGAACAATTTGATCATGCGATGAGAATTGTTGAGTCAGTTAAGCAACACCCGAGAGCAAGCAAGTACCTATCATTAGATGACAACATGTATGAAGTGGCAATGTTTTGGAACGAAGAAATCAAACACCCTTCACTACCAAATCAAGTCCGTCAGGTATTGTGCAAATTAAAAGCTGACTTGCTTAACCTCAAATACAACATCATGGCAGACCTTAAATTTGTCAGCTCGGTGGATTTCGACAAAATGAGTCGCGATGCTGGCGCGTTCAATTATCACGTCCAAGAAGCCTTCTATAGTCGCGGCTTTAACAAGGTCTGTGAAAGCTTACCTGATGGTGCTGAAACGTTACTAAAGTTTGTGTTTATCTTTGTAGAGAAAGATGCACCTGAGCTTGGTAAAGAAGAAACGAAGCCTATTCGTATTCGTGTTGGTGTTTACAAGCCCCATCACCGCGAACGGGCGAATCAACTCATCGATGCAAGTTTCTTAGAAATCGAACATTGGACTGATGACGATATTTTCACGGGGTTTGAGGACGAAGAGATGTTAGACGTACCTGCCTATCAAGTTAAGCGAGAGATGGAATTTATCTCATCTCATAAGGCACACATGAACAAAAAAGCGGAAGCGCAGAACGAGCAACCACAAATCGCTCGTTCGCAACACGAAAGCGAAAGTGAATATCCAAGCTTTAATGCATTGATGACTTCCAACTCTTCAAAATCAAATGCCGCTTAGGGGTCTAAAATGAAAAAATGGCTTAATCCAGATTACATCCAAACATTGCGTACGTTAGCTCAGATGTACGCTCGCAGCAAAGATGTCCGAGAAGAATTCTACGGAGATGAAGCGACCATATTTTCTCTGCTAATGAAAGCGGATGCTTGGAACGTCACGCCCGACTATGTTCTACAAGGTAGCTTCTATGACCAGTATGGTGTAATTGCCCATACTGGTAAGCTTCTACGCTTGGTTTTGGAAAACAACAATGAAATCTCTTCGATTAAAGTAACTGAGATTGGTTCTTGGGAGAAGATTGCCAAACAGTACTCTGTTGTAAGCATGGATGGAGGTAAGCCTGTTTACCAAGAGTCTTGGGATAAAGCAATAGCTGCGGAACTTGGATTAGCTGTAAGCATCGAGTTCTACGACACAACGTTAGAACCTATTGAGTATAAATTGATGCTCACTGACATTGATCCCACAGTTAAGAAACTAAACCCAAACTGGATTACGTCACCGCGAACGCAGCTAGAAAACACGATGCTACGCGATCTTGCCCATACGCGATTATACCGCTACATCAATTCTCTGAACATGGATGATGCAGAGCTAGAGAAGCACGATGCGAAAGTGTTAAATAATCAGACCCCCACCCTCGCTACAGCATCAACAGAGCAGCAGGACACTACTAAGCCTATGAGCGTGATTGCTTTGGCTACAGATGTGCAGAAAAGAATGATAAAAGCGCTAAGCGATGGTGAAGATAATATCACTGGTCTCATGGATGAGCTGGTGGCATTAATTAAGGCTAAAGGTCAGAGTCTTTCTGACCAAGAACGATACCACCTAGAAGCTATTTATAACGAATGCAGAGACATCATTGTTGCGGCAGCATAAAACTGTCTCAATGAGACAACTTTAAAGGGTGAGCAAAACTGTCTCAATGAGACAACTTTAAAGGGTGAGCAAAACTGTCTCAATGAGACAACTTTGAAGGGTGAGCAAAACTGTCTCAATGAGACAACTTTGAAGGGTGAGCAAAACTGTCTCAATGAGACAACTTTAAAGGGTGAGCAAAACTGTCTCAATGAGACAACTTTGAAGGGTGAGCAAAACTGTCTCAATGAGACAACTTTGAAGGGTGAGCAAAACTGTCTCAATGAGACAACTATAAAGGAAAAAAGGAAAGGTTATGTTATTTAGAGGTCACGAGATAAGCCAAGAGCAGGATTTTGCTAGAAGTCAATTCATGCGACTTAAGCGTGGTGAACTGCTTACTCTAAATTCGGGGGCTGGTGCTTCAAAGACATACACATGTAACCTGTTGCTTTCCTCCCTTGACCACGAAGACAAATGTCTTGTGATTGCATTTAACAGACTCATCGTTGATGAGATGCGCTCAACGTTCGGTAAGAATGTGGATGTACTCACAAGTCATGAGCTAGCTAGAAAGTACATTAAGAAATATTCATCATCTCGACTTGAACGACCACTATTACCGAAAATGATTACGGAGAAAATTGAAATACCTGCGTTTATTGGCGCAATTGACGCATTAACTTTTTCTCAAAAACTTTTAACAGGTCTTAAGAAGTATGCGAATTCGGAAGTGCTCAGCATTACTGAATTTGCTAATGACAATGCGAAGGAGTTGCTTAAAAGTCATAATAAAGGTGAGATTGTTTCTTACGTCATGTACCTGAAACGGTTATGGGATGAACTGACTCTGAGTGATTCGACCCTACCTATCATCCATGATGTTTACCTAAAAGAATTTGTTTTAAAAGTAGCGGCAGGTGAGATTAATTTAGAAGAATATAAAGCAGTCGTTCTGGATGAGGCTCAAGACAGCGCACCAATAGTGAAGCTATTATTCTCAACTATTAGTACAATGAAGCTCGCTGCAGGTGATACCCACCAATCTATCTACGAATGGCGTGGGGCTGTAAATGTGATGAACGAATTAGGTTTAAAATCAACGTACACCGCTGAACTGAGTACCTGTTACCGATTCGGACAGTCGATAGCCGACCTCGCTAATTCACTGATTGAAGAGTACAAAGGGACAAGCCCAAAATTCAAAGGAAACCCAAACAAGCAAAGTACTATTAAAACATCATCGGTAGTTGAAAATAAGGAGCTATGGCTATTTAGAACCAACGCTGAATTGATTAGTGAATTGATTTATGCGACACAGCAAGGTGTAAAATGCCACCTGCTTCGCGATAATAAAAACATGATTAAGCTATTGGACGAAGCCTACTCCTTATATCAAAACAAGCCTGTTAAATCTGGGGTATTACGCCTATTTGATTCATGGGCAGAATTTGAAGCGTTTGCAACTAGTGGTGATGGTGGCGAATATAAGAGTTTTGTAAATGCTGTTCTCAATCATGGGTTCGAGGCAATTAAGCAAGTGATCCAAGAGTCACTAAATACTGATATTACGGAAGCTCAGCGCTTATTTTCGACAGCTCATGCTTGTAAAGGGATTGAGCATAACCATGTCGTACTGCACAGCGACTTCGATAAGTTCATTGAGAAAAGTCATGCGGCTAGCTTAGAGCAGGAAGTGAACTTGCTATATGTTGCTCTAACAAGAGCAATCAAGACGCTGGATATTAGTCGATGCAAAGTCCTGACTAAACTGCTGATGAAAAAAAATGAACGCATGAACAATATTGCGATGGAAAATAAACGTAAGGAACTAGCCCTGCTGGGGATATGAGATGCAAATGGAATATGGGGAAGTCGTACAGGTGTTCTCACACAACGCTCAACTTCAATTACAACGACATGTCGTTCAGAGAAAGAGTGAAGTGTTACACACAGTCAGAATAACCTTAGCACCGAGACAGCATAGCCAAACCGACTTTTCTAAAAAAATAATTATGGACTTGGAAGAGCATCAATTGTCTACCCTGTGTCTGTCGTTGATGGGGTTAATCAAAAATAACAAGATTGATGGAGTGAAGGGCGAAGGACGTAACAATAAAATCGCCTATATCAACATAAACCCTGACGAAACGATAAACATAAATATAAGCAATGATACTGGAAAAAGACAATCGCTCAGTATCGTATTTGGGCAAGAACACAGATATAAGCTACTGCGACTGGCAGTGACTCAATTGACAAAAAACTCCGTTGGTTATAAACAAACAGTCGGGGATACCTTAAATATACTTAAAGCAAGTGTCATAGGGAGTGTGAAACGATGATTGCGAAACCAATATATACAACAGGAAGACTCATTGCTGTAGGTGCAACCGCTATCGCTGCCTTAAGCTTTCTACTAATGATTGCAGTTAATTTGATCGCAATTATCAACTTTGATGCCATCAACAACTTGTACACGGAGAAAAGTGTCATTGATGGTGAAATTTCCACAGTTGGTTTGGTGGATGGATTGAATCATCTTATGACCCTTTTGTGGGTAGATGGGGGTATTACCTCATTACTTATTCTTGAATCGTTCCAATATGGTGACTTCTCTATACTGCCTCTTTTGTATCTATTGCTAGTCAGTTTTCTTTATGAACGTTCGCGCCAGTCAAAGAGTCGGGCAAATAGAACGACATACAGTTCATTGTTATGTTTACTTGTGTATATGACAATCAACGTGAATGTAGCTCAAATAGGGGATTGGAGAGCAGCGTTGACACTACAGCCGTATCATGTGGCTGAGCTTGTGAATTACTCGTATTGGGAAAGCATCAAACACTGGCTCGATACAATATCAGGATATGGTATAGCAACCTTAGCTGTCATTGCTATTGCTATTGTTTATACGGCTATGAAATCCCATGTCATAGCAAAAGAGTTTTCAACAGGCAAAGCCACATTTGGTAGTTTGCTGACGGGATGTGGGTTAGCTGTTGCAGCTCCATATCGATTATCACAAGCTTACGACATTACTCTCAATCCCGAGATAAAAGACAAAACAGATGATGTTCGAGAGCATGTTCTCACATCGTTTAAAATCAACACTCACAACGCACAAGTAATAAATCAGAAACTTGAGCGAGTTGGGCTTACAAGCCTAAGTGATCATTCTGCGTCATATATTATCGAAGCAGTAAAAGATAAATAAGGTACAAAAATGCAGATCTTAAAATTAGACAAAACGCCAATCGCTCCTAGTCAGAAGCTCAGTCAACTGTACTTATCGACTAATGGGGCGTCACCTAGCGAATGCATTGATAAAGCAGTCATGATTAGTGCTCTGAATATTGATGACGCATTGATGAGTGTAAAACACAAAATAACCCGTGAATATCTCAACGAAAAAGAACCGACCCTGTGGAGGCTAGGGGCAATCGGCAGTGAGCCACAGTGGGTGAAAGTCGATGACAATAATGAATACTACCACAACGTCTTCAAAGAAGTTGCTCAAACCATTAATAAGCTGAAAGCTGCTTTTCAAGAAGATATTAACGAACTGACAAAAACAAAGGTGCTCAAGGCGATCATCAAAGACGTTTACGTTAAAAACACACCGAGCTTACGAAGCGCCCCTGCGGTTTACATGCTGGAAAAGGCGTTTGAACTGTCAGGTGATATGAACTCAAAAGTTTTTTTCAAAAAGTTAGGTGAAGAACGTCTAAGTCGAAGAAATGCATTTACCATGACGTCAATAAAGGCGCTCATATGCGATTTGGTCGATAGAGAGTTGGTCATTTCCCATAAGTCTAAATTCGATGCTGATGAGCAAATGTCCTTAGAGGGAGAAGCTCATCAACACGGAACAATCAGCTACGGTACTAAACAATACCCTGAATTCTATTATCGCATTCACTCTGAGAGTGACCTACCACCGTTACTTGAAAAAGATTATGAATTGCAAAAGCCTCTATGGAAAATAGAGATTGGAGAAAGTGAGAAATTTTTTACTGACTTGAATCTCAGCCAATCTGATAACTTTGCCGAGCTAATTGCACAACAGGGTAGCTTACCAGTTCGCCAAGCTATTCATCAGGACATTGTTGGGAAGAAAGACTTGAGCAGCATTTTTGATAGTAAAGCGCACCTGAACGCAGACGTGGTGGATGCCGCTGCAAAGTTAAAGGTTTCATACCTAAACCATGAAGCACAATGGCAAACGTTTAATGCCTCAAAATTACCTGATGTGGGTCGGTTAACCAGCGAACAACGTGAGACCTACACTTTAGCTCGTAAAGCATCATTAGCAATGTACGGTCATACTGGTCTGATGGGGTTGTTTGTCCATCCATTAAACAGATATTCCGAACCACTAACCAACCGAGTTGATCTTGATAATTGGGTGAAATGGTGTGATGAGCATGAGCCTGAGTTTACCACCTACGATGAGCTACATGGTAAAGAAGCGAAACCTTACGTTCAGAAGCGCAAGCGCAGTGTTGAAGTAAAACATGCGGTAATGAAAAGGCATCAAACGGACGAAAGGCAAAAAGAACTTGAAGTATTATTTGAAAAAATTGCCCCAACCTTCAATGAAGCCCTTGATGTCGTGCATAAGACATTTGGATTTGACGTTGAAAGCACTGAGCTTACAGCCATTTTCGATACACAAAACAAATTCAAGGAGTTCTATGTAACGGAAGAAGAAAAGGCTGGAAGTCGCCATTGGTTTATCGAAGTGAATTTGGGTTGTCACTTTAACAAAGTCAACATCGAGCTTGATGACTCAGAGGCAACAATTCTCTACAAAAACGCGACCCTCGAAATAGATAAGCTGTTCACAGTGGAGCAATACGCTTACCAGAAAGCCATTGAGTGCATTGTTGAAGAGTTGATGAATAAACCAAAAGAAATACTTGCAGACATGCTGAATAAAGCAGGACTCGACCAAAACTTGGTAGCTAAAAAGAGATTGCTGATGACTGCTTTTACAAAAAAACTGATGAGCGTTGTTCCCAATTGATTTGCAAAAAGACCATTGCTGCTCTTTCGCAATTAGCCGAGAGTGATAACTGGATCTCACTAAAAGACGAAGCGGCAGTTCGTTTGCCGTTAGATCAAATAGCCTTTGAGGAATGGCAACCTTCACGTACAGAGCGCTGTAAAAAAGCTGTTGCTAGTGGTGTAAGGCTTCCACCAATAGAGGTTGTCTACTATCGAATAAAAGGGGAGGCAATTTACTATGCGGTTTCTGATGGCAATCACAGATGCGAAATGAGGCGGCAGCAGGGAGCAAGTGACGTACTTGCTAATATCAATGGGGGGTATGACATTGCCCCTAAAAATTACAAAATTTATCGAAAGATGGTGTGGAAAAGAACATCAGATGGAGAATGGAAATGCATCAGTTGTGATTATTTGGATGACTGGCTTATAGAGCGTATTAGGGGAATTGGGGTAGGGGAGTATGACATATACAACGGAGAGCGAAGTCAAAACTATCGATGAAGTTTTTGCTGATGTCCAGATGATCAGCAATAAATTGAACACACTGCAAGCACACTTGGTCGAATGTGAGGTGTATTATGCCAACGTAGCTGTTCTACCTCGTGCTGCGGTAAATGAAGACGGGTACGACACCGTTTTCGATCCTCTGACGTCAGTGAAATTAATACGTTTAGAAGGCAAAGAAGCTGCTTTACATGCAATTGAACAAATAGATTTTCAATATCGAAGTAAAGATGGGTTTAACACCACAAACGAAACGCTGTCACAGATAGCTGCAAGGCGGAGTGTGGGCATTGTCCATTTAAAGCCAAATTCTGAGGAACACACAACCCTCATCAATGACTTGGTTGCTGAAATCAATACGATGAAAAGAACGCTAAAACAAGACCTTCAACCGTTGTTTGCAAATACAATGCAGCGAACGAGATTGTTCTATAAGCATTTCTTTCCAGACATCCTGCCAAAATCGATCACCAAGCTAATAAGGTTAGCTGATGCTGATGCTTGTCGAATCCATTTTAGTTGGTTAAACCAAGGCTACACTACTGAAAAAATGGATCGGAAGAGAGCAATAGAATACATCGACAAAATTAACTCACGAAAGCTCAGTAATAATCCAGAATTAGGACTTACCCTAGACCAGCTCAACAAAAATGACATTCAAAAGTTGGGGAACTATCAGAAGTTCTATCGGATTTTTCCAGCTAAGATGAATCCACGACAGCAAATCACACGCGATGTAGGTGGCAATAGGAAACAAATGCAGCCACAACGTGCTGTATCTCCAATTCTATACATAGGTGAAAAGCCGTTAGAGCACTATGGGGTATTGCATGACCTGAACACGCTAGATGAACTCAGAAAATGCAGTAATAAAGCAAGAGTGGAACACCTAGCCGCAATCGAGGCTTATGGACTGTACTGTTTTGATACTGTCGAGCGACAAAATAGGGGAAAGTTCACGAATTATGAGTAAAATTGAGTAAGAAAATGGTAAGTTTCGATTAGAAATTGAAGTATTAACATTAGAAAAAACGAAAACCGCAATTATAGTCAGCTATGATTGCGGTTTTTTCTAAAAGTACGTACCTAAAACTCCAAACTCAAAAAAAGGTACACATCAAGAAATACAATAGTACACCTAAAACATAAAACTTATCGCTTATAATCAGTAATTTAAAAGGGAAATATTACAGAAAACATAGGTAATATTGTCAGGTGCGCATAACCGTACAGTTCATAGAAATCAATGGTACACCAGAAAAAGTTCAATGGTACACTAGAAAAAGTTCAATGGTACACCAGAAAAATGAGCAAATTTGAACCGAATCGATTAATAAAAACTGTGAACCTGCCCATATTATGCACCAAGAAAACGGTACACCTCGTAAAGAACAATGGTACACAAGCGATTCAAAGTCATTCATCACGACAACTGATCTCAATAACCCAAAAGAAAAGCTATCCCTTAAATATCAGGTGCTCATTAGAATAGAAGCTCAAGTGATTAGTAAGGCAATGGACTATAGAATCAGCAAGCGATTTCTCGTCCAAACTGGTAACAACCTTGTTGCCGTATTCATCTAAAAAGTACAATTCCTCGGCTGCGGAGGATATGTAATAGTCATTGGCTGAATTGAAATAGACATCAAAAAGCAGGGTAGACGAGTGTTTCTTCCTAAATCGCATGACACCAATACCCCTTAGCTCAACAAATTCATTCATGAAAATGTCTAAAATCCCAACGCCATCGCCTAGTTTAATGCAGGTCAGCAGCATCCTATCATTGGAATCAAATCTTTTATCAACATAGTACTCTTGTTCAGCATAGGTAAACATAAATAGATTGGAGTGGTAGAACTGGAATCTCGGATAAGCAGGAAGCGGTTCTAATGCATACTTCACAGTGACCAGCTTGGGTAAGCCATCGATAAAAGTAACGAAAATTGACTCAGATTTATTCTTTAACATTCTGTAAATTGCAGATTCGCTGACATTTAGCGCTTTAGCGAATCGCGGTACACTATCATCATAGTGAACCTTAATGTACTCATCTAACTTCAACAAAGTGACACACCATTTAAAGTCCATAAAAATGACCGTTATGGTCACTATATGTGGAATGTTATAAGCGACTAGAAAAATAATCAACATATTCTAGGTAAAAATTGTGAATAAGGCTATATGACACAACGAAAACCTGTGGACAACATGTGAATTAAATTCAATGGTACACATGAAAACTTCAACGGTACATATAAAAAGTTCAATGGTACAGTAGGAAAAATCAATGGTACACATCAAAAATTCAATGGTACACATAAAATACTATGGAATATATTCTTAATAATCAGTCGTTTACGCAACCCACATTTCCCATATTAAAGATATTAGATCAATATTAAGATATAAGAATATTATCTATTTATATCTTAATACTGTTAAATGGTACTATAAAACTGATCCTTGCGATCTTATGCAGAAGATCATACTATCAAAAGTAAGATTATGTTTTATTGAGTGTTTTATGATGTCTAACGACTTGGACAATACCAGAGAAAATTTCTACTTTGTGAGAGATAGTGCGAAGCCTATTTCGGAAACAACAAGGTCATTGTTTAGTCGTACAAAAGCACAGCGCAAACTCCTAGAAGTTTTGGATGAGTTACATAGCAATTCCTCTCGTGGCACGGTAATCCCATTCCTGACCATAACCATCAAATGCGGAAAGAGCGGATCATCGCTGAAAAACTACACTAGACGCACTATCGTAAATGAACCAATCAAACATTTTATTAAAGAGGTAGATTTCACAGGAATCGATGGTTTACGTGCAGGACAAACAGCATACACACTCGACTATGACCTGTTAAGTTCAGAGTCCCCACTCGATCACATAGTTCTAAAATCAACGGAATCGAGAGCTGACTCTGGGAAAAAGCGTAAGGAAGAGAACGAAATTGCGAAACGTGAATTCGACCATGTGCCGAATTTGCCTGTTGATCGTCATTTCTCTACTAACTCATTTAGCTTATTGGCAAGTCTTGTTGTAACAGAAAAAACAAGCCAAGTAAGGCGACCAATGCTAAGTCGCTATACCAAAGGTGAAACAAACTGGGTAACGATCACAAACCCGAGTGGTTACATTACTCGTCATCAAGATGCAGTTGTCGCATTTGCAGCTCTACAAATAACTTGGGCGCATCACGCAATTAAACGTTCAAACTACATCACCACCAAGAAAGCACCTGTCAATGAAACACCAATATCATTAAATGCAATCGCTGGGCTTCTAGAGAAATCAAACAACTCGGACAACTACAAGGTTTTGCGCCAAAGCTTGGACGTGAACCGCAAAACGCGATTCTCTTTTTCCCAAGATTTTGATGACAAATCAAACGTAGCTCCCACCATTCATATGTTCGATAAATGCAACTCGGTAAGAAACGCAAAAAGTAGTGGTAAAACCGAGCAAGAGATATTTGATGAGTCTCTCACATACGTCATCACTTGGGATAAATCTATCTGGGAATCTATCATCATGCAAGACAGCCATCATGCGATACCAGAGCACCTTTTAAAAACTGATCCGACCCTTGTCATATTCTATCTGAAGCTCCGCTCGATGGAAAAATTACGAATCCGAAAAGGTCTTCCAAAAGATAGGATGTATGAGACAGATTTTGAAGCCGATAGGCTCTTTGATAATTATCTGAATATGCAACCAGAAGAGTTCTTACAACTGGTTTACAATCAACAAAAGAAAGACGAAAAGGGTAATGGATCGAGTTATCTTATCTACAGTCCTGAGTACCCCGAGTGTTTCAAGCTGTTTGGCTATACCATTGACTTAACCAATATCAAAAATAACAGTAGGAATCGCGACATAACAATTTCATTCTCTGCAAATTCAATCAATGAACATTTGAATCTGCCCACGAACAATGACGGAACACCGACAATCATAAACGAGATACCATTTTATTTACGCGAAATATTAGAAAATTCCCCAGAGACCGCCAGTTATCGCAAACAGGATTATCGGTCAAAAACATGTGGTGTTTATGCGGAGTACTATGACAAGAACGAGGATAGCAAAAGCGTGGTATTATCTCGTTACACACCGACTGACAAACTGAACATAAACACGACAATATTTCAAACGGAAACACACTCGCGTGAGTCGCTAATGGTCGAGTTCAACTCACTCATCGATCAATGCCACTATCTCACCAGCTCAGATAATGAAATTGTCTCAGCGGATATGCTGAACAATGCGTTAGCTGAAATCACAGAGCAGATGGTTATATCGTTCCCTCTCGATATTGATGTAGTTGTGAGATACCTATCGGCACGTCCAGCCGCAGTCGATGAGATAGCATCACTTTGGAATCACCAGCTCGAAATGCATTATGAAACGATGCAAGAGATAGTCGGACTCCACCAAGATTACCGATAGCCACTTTTTGAGAAAAACCTCCACAGTACAGTACAAAGTAACAAGGGGTAGATGGCAATGCGCCCCTTAACCCTCCTAGACCGCGCTTGCGCGAAAAATAAAAAAAACCAAAAAATCAGCACTTTAACTTTAGCGATTAGGTTGAGATGACCTTCTTTCTTTAATAGACCCTAATGTTACTTTGTACTGTAAGTATACGGAAGCAGTTGCATTTGATTGTGTGATATATAATAATTGAACTTGTATTTATTGTGTTGATTGTGTGTTTTGAATTTATCGTGTACTTACGAGGGAGACGCACATGAAACGTACACTCATTAGCATAGCAACCGTTGCTATCATTACAATCAGCGGTAGTGTTACAGCAGGGCTGAACATAGACCGCACAGGCACAACCATCAGTACTACCAAAAGTTATGACCAAATCCGCAATGGGCTCGGTTTGAGTTTCAGCTATGTAGACCATGATGATAGCGTTGGGACTAGGGGAAGCTCATCTAGTACGTCAGGTTCAAGCGTTGTGAATACCGATACGTCAAAAGCCAACGACACGCTTGGCACTATCAATTGCTCACATCAAGCATATAAAACGCTATGTAAAGAAATTGAAGATATGATTAAAGATGCCTATGAGCCACCTGTCGAATCTGAGCCTGATTACTCGGCTGAAAAAGCCGCCTGTGAAGCGAAAAGCCCGATCACTTGGAGTGAAAAAGTAGGCTATACATCAGGTTTAAACTATTGTTCAGGTACTAGGTGGTATTCTCAAGGTTATGTTTGGGACGATTCCATAAATCAATGTGTAAGCGGTACTAAGGAAACAACCAAAAATAGCGTGACCTGTACGAAGGACAATGGTGGTAGTAAATAAGACTACAAATCAGGGACGCTATGCATCGCGTCCCTGATCTCCGTTTCACTTCTCATTATGTAATCATCAGTTGTACTTATATCAGAGTGACCTAATAAATCCTTAATCACTGTCAAGGATGTTCCAGCTCTATCTAACGTTGTTCCAAAGCTCTTTCGCAAATCATGTGGTTTGATAATGCCCAGCCCAGCGCGTAGGCTGTTTTCAGCCACTATGTTGTAAATGGCTTGAGCGCTTAGTCGTGCATTAGTTAAACCACCATTTTTTAATACGCTAGTAAACAAAGCACCATCATGATAGCCCCTAGCTTGGATGTATCTAGCAAGGCGCTTTAGCGTTGACCTCTTAACAAACAACTTTCGCTGTTTGTTACCTTTACCTGTCACCATCATCTCGCCACTACGATAATCAATATCTGAAACATTGAGACTAACAAGCTCGCTTCTTCGCAGACCTGTGCTTAGTGCAAGAGCCAGAATAGCGGCATCACGCAGACCTTTGTTGGTTGTCGTAGGGCACACATCAACTAAAGCCTTTTGCTGCTCAACCGTTAAGCCAACTCCTTTCTTTAAACGAGAGCCAGAGGGCGAGGGGATTTGTCTAATTGGTTCGTATTCATCAAGTGACATCATTTGGAGATGCCACGACTCCCTAGCAACCTGCTTAAGAGCGACTAGATAAGTACGCAGTCGGGCAGGGCTTAGGGTGGGGGATAACGACTGGAAATAGCTCATAATGGCAAGAACATCAGGTCTGCGCATTTCTGACCACGGAAACGAAAACAGATCCGCTCTGCCTGACGAAACGCTCCGAGCAATATGATTCAGAGTGTACCGCATGTTCGCCTTGCTACTAGCTGCAGGTAACGAAGCTAGGTACACCAAAGCAGGGTTATGGCGACTAGATTTGTCCTGTGACAATGTAACGCCATTGGCTTGGCTAAAGGTGGTAAGCTCGAAACCCGACATAGTATTCACCTGAGTTATCCTGTTATTATATACAGTGTATCATAAAAAATGGACATAGTAGGTTAATGAATGACTTTGTGGATTTTTTTATAAAAAGAGCGAGAGATGTTTTGATTTCCTATGTGGATTTATTACCATTAAGAAAACATAGGGATTATCATGAAAAGCAAACTAAATTTTAACTGGGTCGAAACTAAACAAAATGCAAAACACTTTATTAACTATGGCAAGCAAGAAGCTTTTAAGTCTTTAATAAAAGCCACTTGTACACTTGTCGGTGGTAGTATAGCATTTTTCATTGTTGCATTAATAAAATACCTATCGTATGAGTACGCGAAAAATCCATTACTGTGGATGCTAGGTTCTATTTTGCTAGGTGCTGCGATACTACTCCTAGCTTCTATTCGTTACTTTCTAACAAATAGAGAAGATAGAGCCAAATACACCAATTGGAAATCTGTGGTAATGCGTGAGTTTCTTAAGAGCTTTAACAACTCACTTTTATTGTTCCATGCTGGGTTTCAGACTGTGTACTGCGTAGCTGGTTGGATCGCATTAAAAAGCAGTAGTTTTTCTGAAAAACTACCAATGGATATAAAAGATAACATGAACATCTCAAACCCATTTATAGATCTGCTCTCTATACTGGGTTTTACCATTATTCTACATATCGCGTATAACATGACGATCAACTACATTAATGCCAATTCAGAACTAGAAATGAAACGGTTGAAAGAGCATAATCCCGATGAAGAAGACTATTCCAGTGAGAAAATAAGAAAAGACATGAAAATTAGAAAGTCACTTAAATCAATAACATAGTAGATATTATCTTTATTATGTTAAATTACTTGGTTTAAGTACGATAATGTTTCGTCTAATTCGCTTTCCCTTCATCGTATACTTGCTCAAATAAATTGAATTGCACATAATCGGATTTACCATAATTGGACGCCCTGTAATTGAACATAAAATTGTTATGACGCACTGAATTCATCTTCGATGCATTCAGTGAGTCATAACCTTAATTGTTATCCTACGGCTATTTTATTAGTTCTTTTTTTATCTGAACTGGATATAAAGCGTGTCGAACACCACGAGCACAAGTGAAATCAATCTTGGTAGTGGAATTGACATATTGCTTGCTGATAATTTTTCCACCAGCCTGTTCAATTAACTGTTTTAATTCGCCAAACCGTTTTGTGCGTATTTTTTGTTGTTTATGGTGCTTACTACAAACAGGACACCAAGTTTTGTCATTAAGCACCGCTCTTCCCTTCATTTGGAAAATATGACCATGCTTACATTGCCAATAGTGCGTGTATGCGATGCCGTTGAATTCGTTATCTAACAGCTTCCCATTGTGACGATCACGGACGAAGAGTTTCACTGATTCAGTCGTATGCTTACGATTGCCACCGCAGACAGAGCACCAATGACCGTTCTTGACATCATTAGCTATTGGTTGCCATATATGCCCAAATTCACATTGTATGGATATTCTAACGCTGTACTTGCATACGTCACCTTGTGGTGACAGCAACCGTCCACGCTTGGATAGGATAATGCCATTAATTGTCTGATAACATTTATCTTTTCGGACGGCTGACTTTGAAATATCGTTGTTCGTATGATGCATTAGAACTCTCCGTATCAGTAGTTTCTTCCTTTAAACCAAACGGTGAGTTAATGAGATGATTGAGGGGTTGAGTGTAGCGAGATGTAACGCTATCTGACAGTTGAATAAGCTCATATTGTCTATAACGTCACATCATTAGATGCAGGTAGGATGACGGATTTGTTCACGCTGAGAATGGGATTAGTAAAAACTGTTTACTCATTTGGACGTAACTGACATCAGAAAGGCGTACGACAGAGAACCCCCTATACCGACATTGACCACCAACCTGACACACAGAACAAAAGCAAGGGCTAAATAATCTGTACCGTTTCACTGTTAATTACCATGCCCCATGTTTTTCTGAACATTCAATAATAGCTCCCTTGCCTCGCAAAAACGCCCTTCATTTATAAGGTGTACGATTCTTTCAAGACGCTGCTTATCTGATTGAGAAGCAGGAATAACACCACTCTCCACCATTTCTAACAATGTGTAAGCCGTATTTGCCTGAACGGAGCATTCTTGTTCCGTCATTGAATATACTGGGGATGAACCTAAAACCATTATTAGTGATAGCAATCGATACTTTTTCATAAAAACCTACCTAGAATTCGAGTGAGTAACCTTCCCTGCCTTGTCAAACAGTCAAGGCTCGACTACAGGTTAGCATATTATGAAATGAATGGACAAAATTTACTCCTTAAAGTACCGTTAGACATAGAATAGGTTTTCAAAACACACGTTTTGATAAGTAACACTGTAACAAAATAATTTGAGGCATTTATGTTTAACGTACTGGTGTTTCTATTAATCGCAACGATTGGTGGTTTGACGATCGTCAGGATACTAAATCAATGGAAGCAGATGGATGACCCAAAGCTGTATAAAAACCCGTTTCGCTTCTTTACAGAGCCTCAGTTCCGACAACTCAGAGTGCTGCTTGGGACTTTACTGCTGGTATGGTTAATTTTTTATGGGATGTTGAGTTATCTAAGTTCAAATGGGTAAAGCCAATAAATTGTCAAAAGGAAAATGAACTATGTTTCAAAAAAAAGAAGATTCTCAGGTGGTTCTACCTTACGCAGACGCCCTTGCTGCACACATTGAAGAAAATTATAATTCAACCATAAAGCACGCAGTCGTTAACCTCGGTAGTTTACTGATTGATTACCGTATCATAGAGCTTAGGCAAGTTTCAAAAGGTACATCGAGGCATAAGGTCAATCCAAGCTTGATCGATGTACTAAATGGCAATGCGAGCATCGAATCATTGCATCAGGCACTTTTAGATAACAGGCTGGTTGGCAGGGTTTATACTGCACTTTATGGAAAACATTACGAAGAAAAGCTAACAGAATTTGTTGATATAGAAAGTCTACAGCAAGCTGTGGAGTTCTATAAAAAAGTGCCACTAGAACTCTATACCGTGGAACAACTAACAGCATTAAAAATTTCCATTGAACTTGACGTTATGCTTATTCATGACGGGAAGCCTTTTATGCCGCCTAGAGTACCGACTTATGATTTATTCCTTGCAATCATGGTAGTTGCAAGCTTCACCTATGTTCTCACTCAGGTGGACTTTGGATAACATAAAGATGAGCGCATTGAGGTAAGACTGCTAGCTGAGATCGTCTTTACCGTAAAGCCACATCGTTACATGCTTAAGTCTTATTGAGTCCCTTCATCAATCAGCTCGTCAGCTCATTCGGGGACTGATAAGACTACTTGAAAAACCCCTCCACAATTGTCCATGCCCACTGCCCTAACTTGATGAAGATCTTTGCAATGAATCTTCCGAGGACAAACTTCAACGGGTTTTCGATTACCGACCAAAACCACAAAACAAATTGCATGATGCGAGCTTGCATTCTTATCCCCTATGTTTGATTAACATGACTATGATAACCTGACCAAAAAACAAAAGTACGGCAGAAACACGCTTATCAGTAGAACCACCAACATGTGCCATCTTGCCCAACAATCAGTACTGGTAACACAGCCATCATAGTCACACTATAATGAGCTGCGAAACCTACCCCTTAATAACTTGAGGATTGTATCTGGTTGCGAATCACCGATGATCTGTAACACTTCCTACAGAACTAATGTGCGTTGCAGTCGGTGTCAAAACCAGATTAAATCAACAATATTGAAAGAATACTGGGGGAAACGGTGTTCACGCCCCCCCCCTCTCGTATGAAGTTAATTTATCATAACCCTTAGAAATAAGACCCGATATAGATCCAAGTGGGCGTGATTTTGGTGAAGAAGAGTTCAAGATTTAGGCTATGGGAGCACAATTAATGAATAGACTTCTTCTTATAGAAAATTTCGGCAAGGTCTGGATGTTCAACTATGCAACCTGCCTCATCCATTCCTGCTTTGAATCCAGCAGAATAGGCATCGACATATATCTCCCAAACCAGATCTAGTTCGGCTTTCAACTTATCAAAAATAGGAGATGTTTCATTATGAACTCGTATTGATAGAAAACTAATGAAGGATTGCTTCTGGTACGCATCGTCAGAATCATCCGAAAAAAGTACATAGAGACCGTTTTCATAGTAACCAAACTTGGATGTAACTGCTTCGTATAGAAGCCAGAACTTGTTATCTAAATAAGCAACTTGAGTACGTTCAACGTTCCAGTCCAAGGTCGAGTAACCTGATGGTGTTGTCGGTGAAATAGACTCGATTGTGAAGTTCCCAAACGAACCGACTGTGACTTTATTCATAGTAATGGTTTTTTTTACAAAGTTAGCGCTAATTTACAAGAATTGTAGCATTGAAAGTAGCCCAACATTACTCACCTTTAGGTTAAAAGCCAGCATCAAAATCTCACTTGGAAGTCATTGAGTAAAACTGAATTGGTAATATTCATTGATTGCAAACGCAACAAAGCCCAATCAAATGATGATCGGGCTTTGTGCTTAGCTGCCTATTCGGCAGGAGTATGACCGTTCATTTAACAGTCTAGTACACACCTTGAGGCTGTGCAAAAAAACCGACACGCAAGAATTTGTAGCCCGAATATCAGTAACTTGTTCATTTTCCACTTTACAGTGATTGGGTTTCGCATTTACACCAATAGCTGCACAAAATACTCACCCAAACCCACTCGAAACAACCTAGTTGAAGGTGCTGAATTTTTGTAATGAAGCCCTTTGGCATCAAGCTCCATTACTGAGCAACCATTCCAATGAACAGCATTTTTACTATAATCCATCTCCCCTAGCCTTTTCCCAGCTCTTTTAATTTCTGAAATAGACCATCCATCATTTATCAACTGGTTTAGAGTTAAACCGAGCGCTTGCCACAACTGAGGGGAAAGGTGATACCCTGAACGGTCATGCTGAAATTGGTGGCGTAATGGGACAAGCCATGCATTCAAAAAAGTCACTATCTTTGCCATCATTTGATCGGACAAGGCTGCAGTGATTGTCTGCCCGTTAGACAATTTAATATCTTTCGACATCTTGCTAGACTCTTGTTTTCCTGCCCCTGCTACAGCACCTACGATGTATTTGAACAATATGTACTGAGTGGTTATGTGTCGGTCTGATACTTTCACATGTTTAGCTTCAATATTGACGCCTCCACACGCCTCAATATCTGTGTCCTTAATCAGTTTGGTAATAAACGGCTGTAATGGAAAGTCTTTATCTGAGAATGAAGGTGTACCAATATGGGGTAGATTAAGTGTTGTATCGATGTTCCCCTGCCTAAACAACTCAACAACCTCCGTAGTACCTAACCCTTGTTCAGCATCAAAGACCACTCGAATTTCGACCTGTTCTTGGAATAGATGATCGTTCATCTGTCCTCGATGTTTAGCTTCTTTAGCTGATAGCCTTGAGGTAAACAGTAGTGCCTTGTGTCCGAGCGTTCTACTGATGGCAATAAGACCAAGTACGTTACCTACAATGTGCGTCTCGGTTGGGTTATAAGATAGAGTCGCAAGTGGCAGTGTAGAATGCGTGAGCTTAGGCTTACCCATGACGATAAACGTCAATGACAATGGAGCTGATAGTCCACCAGCACCTTGTTGCAACTGATTTTCTAATAGGTGGACACGTTCAACATTTTTGGAATTGACCGCAGTATCAATAGCTAAGCGCAATTCAGGTAAGAGATTAGTCGTTGAAAAATACGAAGCTAACTCACCAATTGAAATGGTGGTAATTAAGGTTTGTTGAGTGCGCTGTAAGCAGCTAACAAGCAACCCTCTGATGTGTTTTTTTGAAAAAGTGGCTTGTGGCATACCGTAGTACCATTGTTAGAATCTTGTTTGAACGAAATCTGGTAAGCAACCATTCGCTACTTTGGTTGATCGCTATCTACAGAGTGGAAGCCCTTGCGTCTTTCCACAGCCGAAACCTTTCTGTTGTACACTTCGATATTCTCTATGTAACGCACAAGCAACCTTTCATTCTGTTCATATTGAGGATGGTTTACCAGTCCAAGTAGTTCTGTCACCTTTTCACTCAGTGGCATTTGGGGAATGAAGTCATCAGCTCTGACATCAAATCGCCAGTTTGTGTTAAGGTACTTTTTGAACGACTCGTATGCATAGCTTGCCATTGAAGAGACATGCCTAGAACGCAGCTCATCATCTGATGAAAGGTAGTGCTCGCCCATGTTATCTTCAATATCGTAGATAAACGCATCAGGACGAAAATCAGATGGGTTTACGCTTGCTGCCGTAATCCACAATAATAAGATCTCTTTATTAATGGAGTTGCGAGGTGGATTAAGAGAATCAAACACCTCTTTAGCCGCTTTAGAGCAGAGCTGTTCACGTCTTTCGGATGAAGCAGCTTTACGCCTTTCATCTCTGGCTTTTTGCTCCTTTAAATGCTCAAACTTACGCTTGGCGTTTGATAGGGCATTGGAAGCAATTTGCATTGCTTCGACCTCTTCATCAGTGAAAAGCCCGCGTGTACGAGAGTCAGAAACCACCTCGTTACGGAGTCCGTTGGCTAAACGGGTTAAGGCAGTTTGCTTTTTTCTAGCCCTATCTGCTGTCCAATATTTGTAATTATCCATTATGCTCACTCCAAAGACATCATTTCTGTAATTTTGTAATTCGACTTTTGAGAAGTCTCATCGCTTTTTCTGCTTGGATGATCATCTCTTCCAGCTCGGCAATTTCTGTTGAGTCGGTCTCGTCTATCAAATCACTTTGGAAGCTCTTTAGTGAACTTTGTTCGTTGCAGCCAATTGAGTTGTGAAAATACCTCTAGGTAAACGGCTACCTTCTCGAAATCACCTTATAGCGATTTGCTTTTCTGAAAAAGAATGAAAGCTTCTATGGCTGCTAAATGCTCGGCACTGAGCTTTCTAGGTACAATGAAATCTTCTCTTAACAAGAGCGGCTCGCTGCCAGTGCTTGTTCCATTAACATGTAAAATAGAGATAGAACCACCACCAATGAGATATTCGTTATCTGCAGGATTGGCTTCGAGCACAATTCCCCAGTGACCATCAAACTGACACCCATCTTTAATTACAGCGACACGACCTACGAGTGACGAACTCATGCTTTCCTTCTATTTTGATCTATTCTTCCTCGGCAGACCTCTTACAGAGTCCAAGTCTCGCGTTTTTGAATCTTGCGCAATTCTTGATAGCTGGCGTTCAGATAAGCTCCACCGCTGTGCTATTTGCTTGAAAGTCCAACCTCTTTCATTAGCAAGACGTTGGAACTCAGTTCTGATTTTTCCTGCCATATCTGTCTAGCAACTCCACAAATAACCTGTCAAATATGTCTAGTAATTGTGATTCATAGCATAAGCATTTACAACACCGAATGAGAGATTTTTTTCTTGATTAACTCGCTAATAACCTAAGTAGTTTTTTAAAAAAATTGGCTTACTAATTTCCTTTAAATTGTCGTTAACTTATAATCAAGAAATCACTTCTTAAGCGCTATTTCGATGACGACCTCTAACGATTTTACCTATTACAATCAGCTCCAAAAATTAGTTAATCAATCTCTGCTCCACCTTTACATGCATATTGCTTATACATCGCGTATCGTACCCACATCTAAACGCAATGAAATATTGCTTAAGTATCTAAAGCCAAAACTTAAGGACAAGCGTTGTAGCGCAGTCAAAAAGGATGTCCGAGTGATGATTAGAACGGCTCGTAGCGCTCGGGGGGATCTAGAAAAGAAATTGTGGGAATTAGATTCGCTAGCGAATAAGGCTGCGGTCAATGGTGCAGAGAAGCTTTACAGTTTGATTGAGTACGTATATCAGCAACTTAATATTCGAGTTGAACTATTCAATGAAGACAGTCCTGCTTACGAATCTCGTGTTTGCTATGTCTTGAGAGACCACATCGAAAACTGTTTTGATGATGAAAACAAGCAAGTTGCCCCTCTCTCACTTCTTGTCCAAGGAAACGATCACGTAACACTCATCGATGCGGTGAATTCAACAGGACTCTTCCGTTGTGAGTTGCATGAGCTAAACACGGACACTAACCAAGCCCACCTACTGCTACACCCTGCCTGACAAGTCAGTAGTAGCAAATCCACCCGATAATTTGAAATAGAGCTGGACACAGCCCAAAATACAATGAGAATAGCTGCGAAGCACCTAATTGGGGCGTGATGGTATCTATCCCATAAATAGCAGCCAAGTACTACTGTAGGCACTGCTAGCCATAACGGAGTGAAGTTAACCCACAGTAGAAGTGGAAAGTACCAAGAATACAATCGTTACGACTCAGCCAATTCGATGCTTCCAGATAAATGACACTCTCTAATCAATGTGAGAGCCAACTGCTGCGGTATAGTGACCGATTGCATGAACTGGGCATTTGGATTCGAGAAGCGGTACTTGCCATCCGTTTTAACTATTGCCAATCCTTCTAACGACAGCGCTACTGAACTCTCAAACCAGTCCCCAAACAACCGAAACACCAAAGAAGTAGGCTCAGATATGCTAGTAGTTACTCTCACTTT